>CBAAAD010000575.1:0-1976 GCA_964658785.1 uncultured Methylobacterium sp. | reverse complement strand
TCAGCACCTCGCCGACGCCGGTCAGCGTGCCGCCGGTGTCCCAGCCGCTGACGAAGTAGTCCAGCCGACTGCCGGCAAAATCGCGCAGGATTTCCGGCCCGGTCGTCTGTCGGTGGTAGGCCGGGTTGGCCGGATTGTCGAACTGGCTGGCAAGAAACCAGCCGTGCTTGTGCGCCAGCTCTTTGGCTTTCTCCACCATGCCGCTGCCGCGAGCCGCAGCCGGCGTCAGCAGAACTTTGCCGCCGTAGGCGCGGATCAGCTTGCGCCGCTCGACCGAAAACGTCTCGCTCATCACCGCCACGAACGGGTAACCGCGTGCCGCGCATACCATCGCCAGCGCCACGCCGGTATTGCCAGACGTGGCCTCGATCACGGTCTGGCCGGGCTTCAGCGCGCCGCGCTGCTCGGCGTCGAGGATGATCGCCACAGCAAGGCGATCCTTTACCGAACCGCCCGGATTGAACGCCTCTACCTTGACGTACATCTCCACGTGCTTCGGGGCGAGGCGGTGCAGTTTGACGATCGGCGTGCGGCCGATGGTGTCCAGAATGCTGTCGTAAATCACGGGCGTCTCCAAAAGGCGGCGGGGGAAAATTGAGGCCACAGGATCATGCGCCGGCACGAGTAAAATTTGTATCGGCCCGACCGCCGGCGCACCGCTACAATGCGGCCATGACCAAGCCAGCCTCCTTTCCCATTGAAGTCCGCGGCACCGCCAGGCAGCCGCTGGGCATGTCTCCCGCCCAGTTTCTGCGCGATTACTGGCAGAAACGCCCGCTGCTGATTCGCAACGCGTTCGCTAATTTCGAGCCGCCGCTGCAGCCGGACGACCTGGCCGGCCTGGCCTGCGAGACCGGTGTGCTCGCGCGCCTGATCGTGCACGATCAAAAGCGCGATCGCTGGCACGTCAATCCCGGCCCTTTGAGCGAAGAGGATTTCGCCAAGACGCCGAAGGACCACTGGACTCTGCTGGTGCAGGACGTCGACAAGTGGGACGCCGATGTCGCGGCGCTACTGGAACACTTTCGCTTTCTGCCGAGCTGGCGCGTCGACGACATCATGATTTCGTACGCCGAGGAAGGCGGCGGCGTCGGCGCGCATGTGGACCAGTACGACGTGTTTCTGCTGCAGGGTATCGGCCAGCGCCATTGGGCGATCAGCACCGACCCGGCCGCGCCGAAGGATTTCCGCCACGACGTCGAACTCAAGCAGCTCGCGCATTTCGAATCGACCCACGAGTGGATGCTCGATCCAGGCGACATGCTCTATCTGCCGCCTGGCGTGCCGCACGACGGCGTCGCGTTTGGCGGCCCATGCATGACGCTGTCGATCGGCATGCGCGCGCCATCCCAGGCGGAGCTTACCGGCGATCTGGCCGACCATATCGCCGAACGCCTGCCCGAAGAGCTGCGCTACGCCGATCCCGACCTGACGCCGGCCAAGGCCACCGGCGAAATCGATCGCGCCGCGATCGAACGCCTGAAAGCATCGCTGCCGTTTGCCGCCGCGCTGGACGACGCCATGCTGCGCGACTGGTTCGGCCGCTTTATCACCCGCTATCGCAACGCGCAGGTGCCCGCGGCGCTGGACAAGCCGCTGAGCGAGGCGGCGTTCGACAAGCAGCTCGATCATCTGCCCACCCTGCTTCGTCATCCGTGGTCGCGCATGGCGTGGACGCGCGCGAAATCCGGCTGCACGCTGTTCGTCAGCGGCCACGCGTATCCGGCCACGCAAGCGCTCGCCCAACAGCTGTGCGAGCAGCGTGAGATCGCACTTACCGCCAAGCCTGCCGCCGCCGAAAAAGCGCTGCTGCTGGCGCTGGTCAACGACGGCCACCTGCTGGCAAGAAAGTCGCGCCGCCGGTGAAGCTGCAGAACTTCCACGTCGATCTTGCCGACTGGTCGCGCGAACGCGACCGCGAGGCGCTGGCCGGCATTCGCCAGCAGGTTTTCGTGGTGGAGCAAGGCGTGCCCGAG
>CBAAAD010000574.1:0-1995 GCA_964658785.1 uncultured Methylobacterium sp. | reverse complement strand
ATCGTCTACTGGTCGGGCTGGACGACGGTGTCGTGGCTGCTCGGTTTGCAGATCGTGATGTTCGCGATCTATGTTGCCTACAAGCTCGGCGTTCGCGCCGACCGCGCGACACTGCGGACGGAAGTGTTTTCGTCGGCGTGGCTGATCGGCTTTTATGCGCTGATGATGGCGGCCTCCTATCTGGGAACATTCGGTGGAAAAAGCCTCATCCCCCACCCTTGGGATTCGGTGACCGTCTGCCTGATCGCGCTGGTGATCTACTACTGGGGCAGCTATACCGGCCTGCCCGCGTCGCAGCTCGATATGGGCAGTGAAGACGACGATTGACCTGTGCATCAATCCGCACGCGCGGTGAATGAATTCGACAAGATGCCGTCCATAACGCGTTGCATGATGATCACCCGGCCTGCGTAGTCGCGCCTCCGACCTCCCCTCCACGAGGCGCGACATTCCCCATACGCGGGCCTCTTTCTGCCACCACCGAATGATCTCGTACGCTACGAGAGAGCATGGAGTCCATGGATCGTCGACGTTTTCTTCAGGGCCTGGCAACGACCGGTGCCGCCGTCGGACTTTATGCGGCGGGAAACGATTCGGTCGCCGCGGCGTCGACGTCAAGCACCGTCCCCACCAAGCCTGCGGCGGCGCCGGTTCGAGTAGCGCTTTCAGAAATATCCACCCAAGGCCACCAGCGGCTCGGTTCGTTCAAACAATCCACGCTTGACTGGCAGGTGTTCGAAGATCTCAGCCAGCCCGACGGCGCGCTGACTCTGGTCAATGGCGACGTCGCCTGCGTACTGAGCAAGCGGACCGAGCCAGCGTTTGCCGCTGACGTCGCGCCTTACTTTGGCATGCAGCTGGCCGACATCGCGCTTGCGCAAGCGGACCTGCTGGCCGATCACCTGCTCGCGCACGGCGAGCCCGACGAGGCGCAGGTGCGCCTGGCCGCGCCGCCCGTCGCCTCGAAGCTCAATCCCGAGAACTACTACGGCCGGCTGCCGTGGACGACCTTCGTCGGCACGCGCCAGTGCGCCGACACCATGCCGGTGTATACCTCGGGCAGCACCCGCACCTATCACTCCGATCAAATCTTCGCCGAGCTGCACGATCCCAAGCGCGTCGCGCGCCGACGCGAAGGCCTCCTGGGCGGATGGATGCCGGCCGTGCACAAGGTCGTACCGATCGACGACGGTCGCTGGTACGACGTGCTGGTGTTTGCCGACGTCGATGCCACCGATCGATTCGTGGTGCAGACCTGGCACCGCACCGCGCTGATCGAGCACGGCGCCATCAGCAAGGTTGCCTACGGCCACAGCTATCCCAGCTATCCACCGCGGCGACTGCCGCCGGATGCGCCCGTGTTCTATGCCGCGCTACTGCGCTTTCATGACTACTGGCAGGGCGAACTGAGCGGTAGCAGCGTGGCGTCGATTCCCGCGCCGGGCTGGAGCGACATGGCGCGCCACGCGTTTGCCCGCGAACTGGTGGTTCGGCCCGGCGGCACCTATCCGAAATACGGCGCGGTGGATCGCGACTACTACGGCAACGAATACGACGGCTTCCAGGACACCTTCACCAGCTCGCTGTACGCCAACCTCGAATGGGGCCGCTTCGATCAGGCGGCGGCGGTGCTGGATGAGTATTTCAATGATTTCGTGCAGGACAACGGGCTCATCAACATGCGCGGCGCCGAAACCGCGCAGTTCGGTCTGACGCTGTCGCTGCTGGCGCGCTATGCCGGCTACACCGGTGACGTTTCTCTGCTGCGCAAGCATCAGCGAAAGATCGAAGCCACCGCGCAACTGCTGCTGGAACTGCACGACGAAAGCCTGAAGCTGGCCAGCGCCGATCCCGGCCACGGCTTGATCCACGGCTGGAACGAATCCGACGCCTGCCTGTTTCCCGATCCCACGCTGTGGTGGAAACCGTATTACGCCAACAGCGCCATGGCGGCCCGCGGGCTTTACGATCTCGCCGCCGTCTGGCCGAACATCG
>CBAAAD010000573.1:0-2001 GCA_964658785.1 uncultured Methylobacterium sp. | reverse complement strand
ATCGCTTCGCCCGCAGAATGCCAGCATTGCGTCCTCGGCCAGTCACGCGAATCATCGACTCTGCACGTTTCCACAAAAAGGGTTGAACATGCGCGTCGTCCTGGCAGCAGTTCTTATCGGCTTGTTCGCCCTATGTGCGTGTGCGCGGCAGCCCTCGGCAGCGCACACGGTTAGCGCGAACGATCGCTCATGCGCGAGCGACCCCACCTGGACGGCGGCGCAGGCGCCGTTTCAAATCTACGGCAACACCTGGTTTGTGGGGCCGCGCGGTCTTGGCGTGTTCCTCATTACGGCGCCGACGGGTGACGTTCTGATCGATCGCGGCATACCGCAGGACGCGGCGTTGATCGAAGCGAATATCCGCGCGCTGGGTATCAAGCTGCGCGACGTCCGATGGATACTCAACTCGCATGCGCATTGCGACCACGCCGGCGGCATCGCCCAGCTCGCACGCGATACCGGCGCGCAGGTGATTGCGAACGGCGCTGATGCCGCGCTGCTTGCACGCGGCGGGCACGACGATCCGGAGTACGACGATCGATTTGTGTTTCCGCCAGTGCACGTGACGCGCAAGGTGACTGACGGCGAGCAGCTGCGCCTGGGCGATGTGGTGCTGACGGCGCACGCCACGCCGGGGCATACCAAAGGCAATACGACCTGGACGTGGATATCGTGCAAGGGCAAACGCTGCCTGCATATGGTCGACGTCGGCAGCCTGTCCGCGCCGGATTTCAAATTGGTCGGCAACACAAAGTATCCGGATGCCGTCAGGGATTTCCGCACCAGCTTTGCCATGGTCGCCGCGCTGCCGTGCGATATCGCGCTCGCACCGCATCCGGAAATGGTGGATTTCTGGACCCGTGTGGCCAAGCGTGATCAGGGCAACGCCAACGCGCTGATCGACACCACGCTATGCCGAAGCTATGCCATCGATTCGCGCGACAGTTTTGAAACTCAGCTAACGAAGGAACGCGCCGATTCGGCTGCGGAAAAATAGCAGCGCTCGTCAGCGGGAACACGTCGAGCAGAGGTCACTATGCAGTCAGCCGTTTTTGGGCGCGAGCCAGACTCATTCTCTCGGGCTGTGTGTCGCCAGCGGGCTGTCCGGTTTCCATGGGAGTGGCGCGCCGCCGTTCGCCAGCGTCGGCGATGCGGATCGCACGAAGCGAGAACGCGCAACGCAGTGGCTTGATGCAGACCACGGTGCAGCATGGAAGCGGACGTTGGTCCACATCGCCGGAGCTGTAGCATCCCTGACACCGTTCCCCACGACTATTCAGCGTCGGTATGCCGATATCCATGCATTGTCGCTGGGCCACATCGCTCGGGCGTGCAAAGTATGCAGGGGCGGCAACTCAAAACGGACGGAGGGCTAATGATCATGATGCGTAAACGTGTAATCGCTGTGCTGCTCGCGGCCGGGATGACTCTCGGCGGCTCCGCGCTGGCGCAAACTCAGGCAAGTCAGCCCGCTTCCGCGACCGCCCCGGCCGCAGCGCCGAGTGCAACGCCCAAGGCCACCGACAAAGCGGCAAGTAACGCCAGCAAGGCGTCCCAGAAGGCGGCCAAACAAGCCGCCAAAGCGAAACAGCAGGCGGCGAAAAAGGCGAGCAAGGCCGCAAAAATGGCCGCCAAGGCCAAGCGGAAACAAGACAAGGAAGCGCTGGCTGCCGCACAAGGTCCGCGCAGAAAGTCACCCAAGACAGCCAAGCCGCACGCTCCTTCGCCCACCAGCGTGCCCGCCGCCACTCCTGCAGGCGGATAAGCCCATCGTGGTAACGGCTGTCAGATAATCGGAGAACGCTGCGTCTTCGCCTCACGCCAACCCTACCGTGCAGTTATGCCGCCGGTTGTTCTGGCGAGTCCGATCGATTCGGATGCCAAGGGAGCCGCTTGCGGCTCCCTTTGTGTTCAAGCACGCGCCACCGCGCGCGGAAAAACGACTAGCTGACGGTCCTTGCTGTCACTCACTACCAAAAGACGTTTTGGACGTCTTTCATT
>CBAAAD010000572.1:0-2001 GCA_964658785.1 uncultured Methylobacterium sp. | reverse complement strand
CGCCGCCGCGTGCTTTTAGCGCCATCTTTTCGTAGGCATAGCCGCTGGCCGCCAGCGCAAAGGCACTATTGGGCGAGTCGCGTTTCCACGCATCCAGCGTCTGACGGACATCGAACGAGCCGTCGAAATCCTGTTCGAATGTGCGATCCAGCACGCCGCGCGAGTTCGGCTGCGTCATCTGTGCATCGAGCAATTGCGCCATGCGCTTGTCGAGTTCGCCGGACCGCCCGTTTTGTATCAGCGTCTGCATATCAGCAAACGACATCAGCGGCTGCATGCGGAATTGGCAGTAGGCCTGCACGGCAGCCGGCAACCAGTGACTATGCGGTGGGTCGGGATAAGCGAGACAGCGCTGCAGCGGGTCCTTGATGCGCTCGGCCTGCTTGGCCGCGGCAAGAAACGTATATACCTCGTCGTTGGTAAACCGCTGGCCCTTCTTCACCGGCATGCTGCGAGCGGCTTTGGCGGCAAGCTTGGCTTGCTGCTGAGTGCGCAACGTCAGCTCCCCGAAGCGCGTACCCAACTGCCACACGCCCCACCCCAGGACAAGCACGGTGACCACCGCCGCTCCGACCATCCAACCCACGCGTTGACGCGATTTCATCGCTCGCCTCCCCCGGCTGTGAAGCGGCGACGGTATCACTTCGTCGCGCGTTTCGTCAGCGGCTGATGGCGTCACTATGCGATAGGTTACCTGGTCAGTTTGGAGACGATTTCGTCGAACAGGATTTTCTGCGCCTTGGCGCCTTCGACAGTGCCGAAATCATCCACCAGTTCGGTGAGGATTTGATTGGTGACGGTGACCGTAACGCCAATGTCGCGCAGGCGCCGGACAAGGCACGCAAACACCCATGTCCGAAAACGGCGAGTTCGGCCGGTGTGCCGGTGCTAGCCTGCACGCATGTCCGAACACGCCGCCTCGTTGCCCGAACCCCTGATCTGCGAAAACGCCCGGCTCAGCCGCGACGCCCGTTTCGACGGGCTGTTTTTTACGGCGGTGCGCAGCACCGGTATCTATTGCCGGCCAGTGTGCCCGGCGCCGGTGCCAAAACGCGAGAACGTCCGCTATTTCGCCAACGCCGCCAGCGCAGAAGCGGCCGGCTATCGACCGTGCCTGCGCTGCCGGCCGGAGCTTTCGCCGGGCAACGCCAGCTGGCAGCGCGGCGACCATGTCGTGACGCGCGCGCTTAAGCTGATCGAGAGCGGTGCGCTGGAAGAACACTCGCTGGAACAGCTTGCCGCACGGCTGGCGATCGGCGCACGGCAGCTGCGTCGACTGTTTGTGGCACGCGTCGGCGCGCCGCCGATCAGCGTGCACACGACGCGTCGGCTGCTGTTCGCCAAGCAGCTGCTGACCGAGACGGCGATGCCGGTAACCGAGGTGGCGCTGGCCGCGGGCTTTCGCAGCCTGCGCCGTTTCAACGACGCGTTTGTACAAGCGAACCGGGTCGCGCCGCGCGAGCTTCGGCGTCATCCACGCGCTAGCGGCGACGCTACGCTGGAGCTGCGGCTGGGCTATCGGCCGCCGTACGACTTCGATGCCCTGCTGGCGTTTCTGCGCGGCCGCGCGCTGCCTGGCGTGGAGTTGGTCGATGAGCACAGCTATGCGCGCGTGTTTGGCCCCAGCGCCTCGCCGGGCTGGCTGCGGCTGAGCGCGTGGCCCGACGGCGAGCATACGCTGCGCCTGCAGCTGCACTGCCCGCAGCCGTCGCAGCTGCTCGGCGTGGTAACGACGCTGCGGCGGATGTTCGATCTCGATGCGAACCCGCAGGCGATCGCCGATACGTTTCATCACGACGCAGTGCTCGGTCCGCTCATTGCCAAACGGCCGGGCCTGCGCCTGCCCGGCGGCTGGGACGGGTTCGAGATTGCGGTGCGCGCGATTCTTGGCCAGCAGATCAGCGTGGCCGCGGCGCGCACGCTGGCCACGCGCATCGTGCAGCGTTTCGGCGAACCGTTGTCCACCGCGACCCTACCGGGGCTGGAACGCTTATTCCCTAC
>CBAAAD010000571.1:0-2005 GCA_964658785.1 uncultured Methylobacterium sp. | reverse complement strand
AGTTTGAGCAACTGCGCGAGGTTGATGCAGCGATGCAGTCGCTCCTCGATGCCATTCCCCAAAGCGCCAATGTGCAAAAAGCGCCGCTTGAAGGGCAAACCGCGGTGCTGACCGGCACGCTGCCGACGCTGAGCCGCGAGGAGGCCAAGGAGCGGCTGGAGGCGCTCGGAGCGAAGGTGTCCGGATCGGTTTCGAAGAAGACGGATTTCGTTGTGGCCGGCGAAGCGGCCGGCTCCAAACTCGACAAGGCGCAGGAGCTTGGCGTGGCCGTGTGGGACGAAGCGCAGCTGCTGGCGCTGCTGGCCAAGCACGAGGCTACCGCGTGAAGTCCCGCAAGCTGACGCTGGCCGGGGCGCTGCAGCTGCGTGCGAGCATCTATGCGCTGATCCGCAGCTTTTTCGCCACGCGCAACGTGCTCGAAGTGGAAACGCCGATTCTCTCGGCGGCCGGCAACAGCGAGCCGAATATCCAGAGTTTCACCACGCGCTTCAGCGGACACGTCGACGCGGGCGAAGCGCAGCGCTGGCTGCGCACCTCGCCGGAATATCCACTCAAGCGGCTGCTGGCGGCGGGCATCGGCGACTGCTACGAGCTGGGCCGGGTCTTCCGCAACGGCGAGGCCGGCGGCCGGCACAATCCCGAGTTCACCATGCTGGAGTGGTACCGGATCGGCTGGGACCATCGCCGTCTGATGGAAGAAACCATCGCCCTGGTCGAGGCGGCGCTGGCCATGGTGGGGCGGCGCGCCGAGGTGCATATCGTCAGCTATCGCCAGCTGTTTCTCGACGAGCTCGGCATCGATCCGCTGCACGCACCGATCGACAAGCTGCGCGCACCCCTGGCGGAATACTCGATCGATCCGGCCGGCCTCACGCGCGACGACTGGCTCGATCTGCTGATCACCCATCGGCTGCAGCCCGCGTTTTCGCGCGACTGCATCACGGTGATCCACGACTACCCCGCCACGCAGTGCGCGCTGGCAAAGATCCGCGCCGGCGATCCGCCGCTGGCCGAGCGATTCGAGCTGTATCTGGGCCAGCACGAGGTGGCCAACGGCTATCACGAGCTCAACGACGCCGACGAGCAGCGCATGCGTTTCGAGCGCGACCAGGCGATACGCCGCGAACGCGGTTTGCCCGAGTCGCCGCTCGATCATCGGCTGCTGGCCACGCTGGATGAAATGCCCGACGCAGCCGGCGTTGCCATGGGCATCGAACGCCTGTTGATGTGTCTGGCCGACACCGATGCCATTGCCGACGTGCTGGCGATTCCGTTTCATGAAGCTTGAGCGACCATGAAGCCGACGTCCCAAGCCGCGTCATTCCTGACGTCGATTCACCACGTTGCGGTCATCTGTTCGAACTACGAGCGATCGCGCGCGTTCTACAGCGAAACACTAGGTCTGCCGATCGTGCGCGAGGTGTATCGCGAGGTGCGGCAGTCTTGGAAGTGCGATCTTGCGGTAGGCGACGGCGTACAGATCGAGCTGTTTTCTTTCCCCGATCCGCCGCCACGACCGTCGCGCCCGGAGGCGCAAGGCCTGCGGCATCTGGCCTTCGTCGTCGACGATATCGAGGCGTCCATCGCCACGCTGTTGCACCGTGGCGTGACCTGCGAGCCGGTTCGCATCGACGAATATACGGGCCGGCGTTTCACCTTTTTTGCCGACCCGGACGATTTGCCGATCGAACTCTACGAAGCGGGCTGAATCGCCGGGCTAGAAATTCGCGCCGATGGCGAAGCTGAGAAAATCGTGATCCTTCAGCAGATCGTAGGGCGCATTGTCGACCCAGTTGGTATAGCTGAGTGTGGCGAAGTAACGTTTGGCGTATTGCGCCGCGAGGCCGATCGTATACGGCTTGCGGCCCTGCACCAGCTGGTTGTCGACCGAGAAGCCGTGCACGTCCTGGCCCCACGACAGCGAGGGCGACAGCGTCCAGCTTCCCGGCAGCGAGTAGTTGAGCTGCCCTTTCAGACGATAGCCCCAGCTCTGGCGGGTGTAGTA
>CBAAAD010000570.1:0-2009 GCA_964658785.1 uncultured Methylobacterium sp. | reverse complement strand
CTAAGTACCGATTTTCCTTGAATATTCGTCAGTCGCTTTGCGGCCATGATCCCTATCTTAAAGCGCAACTTGCAGTCGATAACTGGACGTAGCCTGACAAATAGGCCGCAGGTTACGGAAATACAAAGAAAAATGCTGTTGCATTCGCATTGAGACTGCGGTTCAATGCGGCTTATGAGGGGATACCTGAACAGCCTTGGTGGATTCGTCGTCGCAATGGTCGCGGCAACTCCGCTGTGCGCGGTTCATGCGGCCGACCTCAAGGGCGCTCGCGTCTGGGCCGGTCCGGAGTACACGCGGGTGGTCATAGACGCCGCCGGCCCGCTGGATTACAAAGTGACCCAGTCGGGCGATCAGCTGCTGGTCGATCTGAGCGGTAGCCGGTTGGCGGGCAGCTTTACCGACCCGGCGGCGCACGGCCTTTTCCACGGCATGACGCACGGGCAGCAGGGCGACCATCTGCAGCTGACGGCCAGGGTCGAACCCAACAGTCGCCTGAAAAGTTTTGTACTCAAGCCGGCATCCGGCGCGGATTACCGGCTGGTGCTGGACTTGTACCCCGGTACGGCGCCGACAGGCCCGGTGATGCCGCACAGCGCCGTGGTGGCCGAACATCGCTCCAGCGATGACGCGGCAGATAGCGCAAAGACGGCTGTCGCGGATGCTGACGCCGACAGCGCGCCTGTGATTGTTGCACCGGTTCCGGTCAAACCATCGCGCAGCGGCCGCAACAGCGGCACCTCGGCGCGGGATGCGGCCGCGATGCTCGGCGGCCAGCGCAAGGTAGTGGTGGCGATTGACGCCGGCCACGGCGGCAAGGATCAGGGAGCGCATGGTCCCGGCGGCACGCTGGAGAAAAACGTCACGCTGGGGGTGGCCCGCGATCTGGCCGCCTTGATCAACCGCCAGCCGGGCATGAAAGCCGTGCTGACCCGCGACAACGACTATTTCATCGAGCTGACCCAGCGCTTCAAGATCGCTCGCGACAACAAAGCCGACCTGTTCGTGTCGATCCACGCGGACTCCTACACCAGCGACGATGCCAAGGGTTCGTCCGTGTGGGTGCTGTCGCCGCGCGGCAAGACTAGCGAGGCGGCGCGCTTCCTGGCCGATCGCGAAAACGCCGAGCTGATCGGTGGCACCACGCTCGATGACAAGGACGACGGCCTGGCCAAGGTGCTCATGGATCTGCAGCAGAGCTGGGCCATCCAGGCCAGCGACACGGTGGCGAACAATGTACTGCGGGCGCTTGGCATGCTGGGCCCGACGCACCGTGGTTACGTGGAGCGCGCCAATTTCGTGGTGCTGCGTTCGCCGGACGTGCCTTCGATCCTGGTTGAAACAGCCTTTATCAGCAATCCGTCCGAAGAGCGCAAGCTGCGTGATCCGGAGCACCAGGATCAGCTCGCCGCGGCGGTGATGGGTGGCGTGAAAAGTTATTTTGAATCCTCGCCGCCGCAGGGCACGTGGTTTGCAGCCCAGGCAGCGCGGCGCAACGGTGGTGATGGCGTCGCGATCGGCGCGAGCGACAAAACCTCCGTGGCATCAGCGGATAACGACGATGACCGCGGCACGTCGGCGGTCAGCCGTGGGTCGTCGACGGTGCACGTCAAGGCGCGCGACATGCATCGCGTTGGCCCCGGCGAGAGCCTTCGCAGCATCGCCAACCAGTACGGCGTCAGCATCAGCTCGCTGAAATCCGCGAATCAGATCAGCAGCAACAGCGTACGCGCCGGCACCATGCTGGCGATACCGACCAGCTGAACCTGTAAACGCGCGATCGCGGCGCGCGCGCTTTCATGCCGCTGCCCGCTCGCTTAAGCTTGCCGGATGTCGATTATCCGCCTGCTGCCCCCCGAACTCATCAATCAGATTGCCGCTGGCGAGGTCATCGAACGGCCGTCCTCCGTGGTCAAGGAACTGGTGGAAAACAGCCTCGACGCCGGCGCCAGCCGTATCGAGGTGGATATCGAGGCGGGCGGTTCACGCCTGATCCGCGTGCGCGATGA
>CBAAAD010000569.1:0-2013 GCA_964658785.1 uncultured Methylobacterium sp. | reverse complement strand
CGTCCAGACGCGCCAGCACCTGATCCTTTTTGACGCGGTCGCCTTCCTCGATCAGTACGTCGGTCAGCGTGCCGGTGATCTGCGCCGATACGGTGGCCTGACGCCGTGCGGTGACATAGCCGGTCGCCTGCAGCACGGCACCGGCCTCGCTGTCGTTGGCCGGCGACACGGCGACTGCCGTCTGCACGACGATCGGCCGATGACCGAACAGCATCCATCCGGCACCGCCGAGCAGCGCCAGCACGATGACGATCGCACCAATCCTCCACGGCCAGCGGCCCGGACCGTGATTTCCATGGTCCTCGCGCTGGCTGCGATCGATGCGCAGCTCCTTCAATAGATCCGCGTTACTCACCCTGACTCCCCAGTCCGGCGCCGCCGGTCATGTGTTGAGTGCGGGCTGGCTGTGTGCAAGCCCGTTGCATGCAAGATTGACCGATCGCTCCCCTGGCGATCAGAGCGCAGCATCAGCCATCGTCGATGACAAATGTCATGTGCACCCTTTTTTGTCGCCGGCCGCTCCAGGCCCGCCGGTCACCCCGCTGAGGATTATCCCCCTTCTGACGAACCGCGCCATGCAGCGCCTCGATCACACGACGGCATCGATACGGTTTGTTACCCTATTCGTCATGACAACCCCTATCCCCGTTCCCGAAACAGCCACCCTGCCGATCGTCGGCAGCGATCAACGCTTTCCCGTGCGCCGCATTTTCTGCATCGGCCGCAATTACGCCGACCATGCCAAGGAAATGGGCTCGAGTGTGGACAAGGCCGCGCCGATCTTTTTCTGCAAGCCGGCCGATGCCATCGTCAGCGACGGTGCCGACGTGCCGTATCCGCAGGCCACCAGCGATCTGCATCACGAAGTGGAAATGGTGGTGGCGCTCGGCAGCGGCGGGCGCGATCTTTCGCCGGAGCAGTCGTCGGCCCTGATCTGGGGTTACGGCGTCGGCCTGGACCTTACCCGTCGCGATCTGCAGGCGCAGGCGAAAGCCAAGGGCAATCCCTGGGATACCGGCAAAGCGTTCGATCATTCGGCGCCGGTGTCCGCGTTGCGTGCGGCGGCCGATGTGCGCGTGGATGCGCAGACGACGCTGCAACTGCACGTCAACGGTAGCCAACGTCAGCACACCACGCTGGGCGAGATGGTGCACAGCGTGCCGGAAATCATCGCAGCGCTGTCCCATCTGTTCGAGCTGAAGGCCGGTGATCTGATCTTTACCGGCACGCCGGCTGGCGTGGCCGCGCTGCAGCGCGGCGACACGTTTCATGCCGAGCTGCAGGGCGTTGCCGAACTCAGCGGCCGCATCGTTTAACAGCCGAGCATGGCGACGCGGGTACCGCCATGGATGGCGCTGCGCTAAAGTCGATCAGCGGCATCCAGACAAGGCCTCGCATCGAGGCCGCCAACCCGGGGAGAAACAACCGTGAGCATGCTCAAGGAATTCAAAGAATTCGCCATGCGTGGCAACGTGATCGATCTGGCCGTCGGCGTGGTCATCGGTGCCGCCTTCGGAAAAATCGTGACCTCGCTGGTCGATCAGATCATCATGCCGCTGATCGGCATGGCCACTGGCGGCGTCGATTTTTCCGATATGAAGTGGGTGCTCAAGCCGGCCGACGCCAGCAACCCGGCGCACAAGGTTGCCGAGGTCGCTGTGCAGTACGGCGCCTTCATCAATACGCTGATTCAGTTCATCATCATTGCGTTCGCGATCTTTCTGGTAGTCAAGGCGATCAACAAGCTCACCCGCCGCCAGCCCGCCGCACCGGCCGCACCGCCAGCCGACGTGGTGCTGCTGACGGAAATCCGCGATCTGCTGAAGTCGAAGTAAAGGCGGAAACGGGGAACGGGGAACGCTGCTCCGTTTTTCGTTTCGCGAATCCGTGGCTGTTTCTCTTTCTCCGACGGGTGCCGGTCTCGCGGCAGTTTTTCTTTCCCCCTCTCACATTCTCCGTTCTCCATTCGGAACCTTACCATGCCCCGTTTTCCCCTCACGCTTCTCGCTGCCA
>CBAAAD010000568.1:0-2028 GCA_964658785.1 uncultured Methylobacterium sp. | reverse complement strand
CAGCCTGTCGCCATGGCTTTGCTGCAACAGCAACAACGCATCGGACATCGAACACGATCGGGAGACCGCAAAAACCCGTTCCACGCGCTGATTGCCCAGCAGCAGCTGCAGCATCGCCAGCCCGATACCGCTACTGGCACCGGTGATCAGCGCGCTGGTCAGCGCATCCAGCTCGGCAACCGGTGAAATGTCGTGATGGAAGCTCATATGCCTGCATGACCCGTGTCGAGAAGGCGGATGGTAGTTCGTCGAGCATCGACAAGCACTGCGCGCAATGCAGCGATCAACAGGAAAAGATCACGCCCATACCGGTAAATTAGACGGCCATCATCTCCGCCACGAGCAAGCCGCCATGTCGAACCATCCTGCTATTGTCCCCGGCCGCGGTGCGGTCATCACCGGCGCCGCCAGCGGTATCGGCCTTGCGGCAGCCCGACGTCTGGGCGCGATCGGCATGCGCATCATGCTGGTCGATAGGGACGCCGACTCGCTGGAGCGCGCCGTGGCCGATCTTCAGGCAAACGGCATCAACGCACGGGCGATAAAGGCCGACGTGAGCCACCGCGACGATATGGCGCGGGTGAAGGAGGAAGCGGACGGCTTCGGCGAGGTCGCCCTGCTGATGAACAACGCCGCGCGCGAGGGCGGCGACGGCCTGTTCGCCGATATCGCCAAATGGAAGGCAACGCTCGACATCAACCTCGGCGGCGCGCTGCACGGCATCCAGCTGTTTGTGCCGGACATGATCAGTGCGAACTGGCCATGCCTGGTCATCAACACCGGTTCGAAACAGGGCATTACGCTGCCGCCTGGCGATACCGCATACAACGTGAGCAAGGCCGCCTTGCGCGCGCTGACAGAATCGCTCGCCCACGACCTGCTGACGACCGGCAACCGCGTCACGGCGCACCTACTGATTCCGGGTTTCACCTTTACCGGATTCACCCGGGCTCGCGGCATCACGGAAAAACCGGCCGCGGCGTGGACGCCCGAGCAGGTGGTCGATTTCATGCTGCCCGCGCTGGCCCGCGGCGACTTCTACATTCTGTGTCCCGATAACGACGTGGACCGCGCCACCGACGAGAAGCGCATCCGCTGGGCCGCCAACGACATCATCGAAAATCGCCCGGCGCTGTCGCGCTGGCATCCGGATTATGCCGATGCGTTTGCGAGCTACATGAAGGACTGAAGGCCGTCATCACACCACGCCATATCCACATGACGAAATATGTTTATGACAAACCGCCAATAAACGCTAAAACGGAAGTCCATATCGCCAGCTACTGAGCCCATGACGCTTCCACGATACCTCGCCGTTTTCGCCGCCATGGCGTTTTCGGCGATGGGCCACGCCGAAGAAAATACGTATGTGAGCCAGCCGTATCTGGGCTTGCGCTATCGCGACGGCACGCTGCATTCGAACAGTTTTGAGAAAACGGGTCACGCCCACACCGTTCGGCTTCAGCTGGGTTATCTGTGGGCATTCACGCCCCACGTGGCGGCCTATGTCGAAGGCACCAAGGTGCAGCCGCTGTTCGGTCGCCAGTACGACGACACCACCGGCCGGCGCACGCCGTACCCGGCCGAGCCAGACCCGCGTTCCACCGAATTCAGCAGCGCGTGGGTGGGTTACGACAACGCCGAGTTTGGTGTTCGCGTCGGGCGGCAATATCTGCATATCGACAACAACCGCTTTTTCAGCCCGAACTACTGGCGTCAGAATCCGCAGTCGTTCGATGGCATGGCCACCTATATCAAGCTCGCCGAAAAAACGACGCTGAGCTATGACTGGATCAATCAGGTCAATCGCACCGTTGGCGCGGATTTTCCCGACTACACGCAGCGCCGGTGGGAACTGGACGGCCATCTGATCCACCTCGACCAGGTGCTGCCGCTGGGCACGCTCAGCGGTTACGGCTACTTCGTCAAGAACCTTACCTTGACGAAGAATTCGGTGCGTACCGTCGGCGCGCGCTGGACCGGCGCCGCGACGCTGGCCGAGACCAGCGCCAAGGTCGGGTGGACGAT
>CBAAAD010000567.1:0-2035 GCA_964658785.1 uncultured Methylobacterium sp. | reverse complement strand
CTGCTGCGGCTGCAGACGGATGCCGAGCGCGACCGGCTGCCGCTACCGATGTCGCGCCTGGCGCGTCACGGATTGAGCCGGGCCCAGCTGCGCGCACCCAGCGACGCGCGCCAGCAGGCGGTAAAGGCGCAGCTGGATGATCTGCTGATCAGCTGGCGCGACTCGGCGCGATTGCCCGGGCCGCTCAGCGTGTTTCGCGCGCTGGAGTCGCGCCACGGCAGCCGGCTGACGCAAAATGCCGCACGCGCGTCGGATTCGCTCGCCGCGTTGCAAGCGGGGCAGCCGCGCAGCGGCCTCGCCACCACGCTGCAAGCCTGGTCCGCAGCGCGCGCCTGGCGGCGGCACGCGGGCTGAACCGCCCATGGCGGCCGACATCGGACCGACGGACATCGTCGTTATGATGGCCGGGTAAGCCAAACGCGGCGGCTCGGATCGGGCCTCCTGCGGAACGCACCGTTTCCAGCAGGCCACTATTGTGTCACGCAAGGCCTGCCCCAAGATTCAACGCTCTCGCGGCAATCTGTTTGCCGCTGTCAGGATTGGTCCATGTCAAATCAGGAAAATACCGCCCGCCTGCTGCCCGACGTCGCCGTGCATGCGCAGCCCCACCTGGCCGGCGCGCTCGACTGGGTCGGCATGGCCGATATCCAGGTGCCCGTGCATTTCGATGCCGGCGACGGCGAGGTGCATCGCACCAGCGCGAAGGTCGGCGCCTTCGTCAATCTGAAGCGGCCGGACAAGCGCGGCATCCATATGTCGCGGCTGTATCTACAGGTCGAGCAGGTGCTCAGCGCGCAGCCGCTCACGGTCGACACGCTGCAACAGCTGCTGCGCGGCTTTCTCGAGTCGCACAAGGATCTCTCCGACCGCGCCTGCCTCAGCGTCAAATTCGAACAGCTGGTGCGCCGCCCGGCATTACGCAGCGATAACAGCGGCTGGCGCTCGTACCCGGTGACGATCGAGGCCAGCCTCACCGGCGACAGCTTTCTGCTGGAGCTCGGCACCGAGGTGGTTTATTCCTCGACGTGCCCGGCGTCGGCGGCGCTGTCGCGTCAGCTGATTCAGGACCAGTTCTCGAAAGACTTCGACGCCGGTAAGCCGATCGATGCGGCCGCGGTGCTGGCCTGGCTCGGCAGCGAGCAGGGCATCGTTGCCACGCCGCATGCGCAGCGCAGCGTCGCCTGCCTGCGCATACGTCCGAGCGCGGGTGCCGGCCTGCACCTGATCGATCTGATTGACCGCGTCGAGCACGCGCTGGGCACGCCGGTGCAGACCGCGGTCAAGCGCGAGGACGAACAGGCCTTCGCCCTGGCTAACGGCGGCAATCTGATGTTCTGCGAAGACGCCGCGCGACGCATCCAGAAAGCGCTCGACGCCGACCCGCGGCTCAGCGATTTCCACGTTCGCGTCGAGCATCAGGAAAGCCTGCATCCGCACGATGCGGTGGCCTATGCCAGCAAGGGCGTGGAAGGTGGCTTCGGCTCGACGCCGTAATTCGCATCGAGCTGCGCGCCGCTGTCTCAAGGCGTCGTGATCCCGGGCAGCAGCAGTGGATCGAGCCTCACGCCGAACCAGTTGAAGCCCCAGTGCAGGTGCGGGCCGGTCACGCGGCCGGTCATGCCTGACAGCGCGATGACTTGCCCCTGGCTGACGCGTTGGCCGACCGCAACCTCCAGTTTGGACAGGTGCAGGAAGTTGGAGCTGAGGCCGAAGCCGTGGTCCAGCACGATGGTGCCGCCGGTGAGGTAAAGGTCGGGCTGGGCGAAGGTGACGATGCCGGCGGCCGGTGCCCGCACCGGCGTGCCCTGTGGCACGGCGATGTCCATACCGGAGTGCGGCGCTTTCGGCTCGCCGTTGTACACGCGCTGGTTGCCGAAGCGACCGCTGATGCGGCCCTGCAAGGGCCAGCTGAATCCACTGAGGAAATCCTCGCGGTCATCGTCGCGGCTGCGGACCGCCGTCACCGCAGCTTGTTCGCGTTCGATGCGCGCTGCGAGCGCCGGCGGCGGATTCACCGTGGCCGGCGGCACGCCGT
>CBAAAD010000566.1:0-2036 GCA_964658785.1 uncultured Methylobacterium sp. | reverse complement strand
CGCCGGCCCTGTCGCTCGCGAACTGGCCGACACCTTGGGCCAGGTCTATCGCGTGCAGACCTGGAAGGACACCAACGCCAACCTCTTCGCCGCGCTGTCGATGGAAAAGATGGTGATGTTCGTGATCCTCTCGCTGATCATCCTGGTGGCGGTGATCAACCTGATCTCGATGCTGATGATGCTGGTCACCGACAAGCAGGCCGATATCGCGATCCTGCGCACGCTGGGCGCCACGCCGCGCAGCATCATGGGCATGTTCATGGTGCAGGGCGTGCTGGTCGGTGTGGTCGGTATCGCTTTCGGTGTGGGCCTGGGTTCGCTGCTGTCGTGGAAGCTGCCGGGCATCATCAAGTGGATCGAGCACACCTTCAACGTGACCTTTCTCTCGCCGGACGTTTACTACATCAGCGAGGTGCCCAGCCGGCTGGACTGGCATGACGTGATGTGGGTGACCTTGCTGACGTTTGCCTTCTCGCTGCTGGCCACGCTGTACCCGGCCTGGCGCGCCTCCCGCACGCAGCCGGCCCAGGCGCTGCGCTATGAATAAGACTGCCATGAACTCTCCATCGACCACTGCCGCATCGACCACGGCGGGCGGCGACTTCGTGCTGCGCGCCAGCCACGTCGCCAAGACCTATGACGAGGGCGGCCTGCGCACCGACGTGCTGAGCGACGTCAGCTTTACCCTGAAGCGTGGCGAGACGATGTCGATCGTCGGCGCCTCCGGGTCGGGCAAGAGCACCTTGCTGCACATCATCGGCGGCCTGGACACGCTGACCGCGGGCGAAGTGGAGGTGGATGGCCGCGTGCTTTCCAAACTCTCCGACGCCGAGCGCGGCCGGGTGCGCAATCGCTCGCTCGGTTTCATCTATCAGTTCCATCATTTGCTGCCCGAATTCACCGCGCTGGAAAACGTCTGCATGCCGCTGCTGATTCGCGGCACGGCCATCGGCGAGGCGCAGAAGCAGGCATCCGCGCTGCTGGAAAGGGTGGGCCTGGGCGCACGCGCGCACCACAAGCCGTCGGAGATGTCCGGCGGCGAGCGGCAGCGCTGTGCCGTCGCGCGCGCGCTGGTCACTCGGCCGGCCTGCGTGCTGGGCGATGAGCCCACGGGCAATCTCGACGAGACCAATGCGGCTCAGGTCTACGCGCTGATGCTCGAGCTCAATCGCGAGATCGGTACCAGCTTCGTGCTGGTCACGCACGACAGCCGCCTGGCCGCGCGGATGGATCGCACGCTGACCCTGCACAACGGCGTGCTGCAGGAAAACGCTCGCGTCTGAGGGCATCGATCCAGCCGGGTCGTCGTGACATCACGCGGCCACGGCCTACATGGATTTCGTCCTCCGGATGCGCCTTGCCGCGTTAGGCTCGTGGGCATCATGGATGAAACGGAGCGAGCCGCGTGGAGCGAAGCACGGCAATGCCGACGGCGGTTATCGCAGCGCTGATGCTGCTGAGTGGCGTGCTGTCCGTTCAATGGCTGCCGCGTCTGCCGTCATCCACGTTGCTTGTTGCGCTGCTGCTCGTTGCCTTGCTGCTTGGCTGGCGATGTCCGCGCTGGCGTTGGCTCTCATGCTTGCTGATTGGCGTTGCCTGGGCAGCCTGGCGTGGTGCGGCGGGCATGGACTCGCGCTTGCCGCGCGCGCTGGAAGGACGGGATTTCGCGGTGGTCGGCCGCATCACCGAGCTGCCGCAGGCGCGCAGCGATGCCACCTCGTTCGTTTTGCGCGTGGAGCGCGCGACGCTGGATGGCAAGCCCGCGTCTCTCCACGGGAACCTCAACGTATCCTGGTACAACGGTGCGCCGCCGATCGAGCCGTGCTCGCGCTGGCATCTGCTGCTGCGGCTGAAGCGCCCGCGCGGCCTGCTCAATCCCGGCAGCGCCGATAGCGAACGTTCATCGCTCGAGCGTGGCGTGGTTGCCACCGGCTATGTGCGGGACGATCCGCAGAACAGGCCGCTGGGCGATCGCGCGCTCTGCATCAACGGCGTGCGCGATGCGATTTCCCGCGGCATCGCCCAACGCGTTGGCG
>CBAAAD010000565.1:0-2043 GCA_964658785.1 uncultured Methylobacterium sp. | reverse complement strand
AGCAGCAGCACGTCGTAGCGCTGGCTGGCGGAGGCTTTCTTCAGCATTCTCACGATGGCCGGCGGTGCCTCGCGGCCCTGCACGGGCACAGGCAGCACTTCGACATCGGCAAGCGGCCAGCGCCGGGCCAGCACGCTGAGCACGTCGCGCACCGCTGCGCCGGTGGCGGAGGTGATCACGCCGATGCGGCGGGCATAGCGCGGCAGCGGACGCTTGCGCGCCTGCGCGAACAGGCCTTCGGCATCGAGCCGCGCTTTGAGCTGTTCGAACTCGCGCTGCAGCGCGCCTTCGCCGGCCGGCTCCATCGACTCGGCAACCAGCTGGAACTCGCCGCGCGGCTCGTACAGCCCGACCTTTGCGCGCAGCAGCACCTGCATGCCATCGACCGGCCGAAAGCGCAGCGACGCACTTTTCGGTTTGAACATCGCGCAGCGCACCTGCGCGCCGCTGTCTTTCAGGGTGAAGTACAGATGCCCCGACGCCGGTTTCGCCACGTTCGACAGCTCGCCTTCGATCCAGATGAAGGGAAACACGTCGCCCAGCAAGTCGCGCACCAGCCGGTTGAGCGTGCTGGGGGTGAGAACGGATCGCGTGGATTGCTCATCAGGGGAAATCATCGGAGCGCGAGCCTAACATGGGGCGCGCTGACTGCCGTCAGGCTGGGCGGATTCGAGCTGTGCCCGGGTTCATGCATGGGCGTTTTCGTGGCGCGCTCAGTCGCCGTCCAGGGCGGAGTGTGCATGGCGTTTCCGACGTGCTCGAAGCCGTGCGCTGCGCACCGCCAGGTTGAGTGCGAACCATGCGGCGATCAGTGCAAATGGCCACGCGATGACCGCCGGCCAGAGCACGGCGACCACACCGAGCACCAATAATGCAGCGGTACCAGCCAGCATCGGCCCCATCGAGGCATCGCCGAGCACGCGGCGATTGGTCAGCACGGCGCTGACGCTGTTGGCGATACGCAGCGCGCCGACCGCGGCGCGGCTGGAGCTGCCGCCGCCGCGGCGCACGCGCGGCGGTCGCTCTTCGCTGCTGCGCACTTTTTCGGTGGTGCGGTTGCGGCGCTGGCGGGGCACCAGCACGATTTCGGTGGCGTTTTCCAGATCGCGCTCGTACTGCGCGGCGAGCTGGCTGGCGAAGGTTTCATCCTCCACGGCCACGTCGATTTCGTGATTACCAAGCCAGCTGGCGATATTGAGATTGGACGAGCCCACGCGTGCCCACTGGCCGTCGGCCACGGCGGTTTTGGCGTGCAGCATCGAGCCGTTCCACTCGAATACGCGGATGCCGGCCTTCAGCAGGGGCCGGTAGCCGGCGCGCGACATGCCGGCTACCACCGGGATATCGCTGCTGCCGGGCACCAGCAGGCGCACGTCGACGCCGTCGCGCGCCGCTGAAACCAGCGCCTGCACGTAGGGCGACACGCCGACGAAATATGCGTCGGTGAGCCACAGGGTCTTGGTCGCCATGGCGGCAATCAGCTGATCGAGCCGGTACATGCTGGCGCTGGCCGGTTGCGTGGCGATGATGCGCACATCGGTGGAGCCCACCGGATCGATCGGATCGGCAACGCCGGCAAATTCCGGCAGCGCAGGGCTTACCACGCCGCTCCAGCTCTGCTGAAACGCCGCCTCGATTTCCGCCACCGCAGGGCCGCGTATGGCCACGCCGGTATCGCGCCACGGCGGCACGTTGCGCGAGGCATCGCCCAGCCACTTCGCGCTGATGCACACGCCGGAAACAAAGCCCTGCACGCCGTCCACCACCAGCAGCTTGCGATGATCGCGGCTGAGCCAGCCGAACGATTCGCCCAGCTGCGGCGGGTTGAACAAGTGCACATGCCCGCCGGCCGCTCGCAGCGGTGCCCAGAACGAACGACGCGACTGGCCCAGGCAGCCGGCCCAGTCGGTGATGACGGCGACCATCACGCCGGCCCTTGCGCGTTCGATCAGCGCCTGACGAAAGGCTTGGCCAACCTCGTCGTCGCGGATGATGTAGTTCTCCAGCAGCACGCGCCGGGTCGCGCCATGGATCGCCTTGAGC
>CBAAAD010000564.1:680-2046 GCA_964658785.1 uncultured Methylobacterium sp. | reverse complement strand
GGTCACCGACCAGGCCAGCCGCGAACTGCGCAGCGCGCAGCGACTGCGCGAAGAGCTGCTGGCCCAGCTCAATCTCGGCAAACCCGCCGGCGCACCGCAGACCCAGCTCAGCGTCGAACAGGGCGATACGGTCGACCTGGTCGCGATGCTGTTCGAGCAGCTCGGCCAGCAGCTGCACTGCAACGGCAACAACGCGCACGCCCTGCTCGGCAACATGCAGCTGCCGGTCACGCGCATCGCCGTGGCCGAACCCGAATTTCTTGAGAAGGCCGACCATCCGGCGCGCAAGCTGCTCGATACCGTCACCGCCGCCGCCCATGACTGGCTCGACGGCAGCGACGACGAAAGCGGCCGCCCGCTGGCAGCCAAGCTCGACCAGCTGGTCGCGCGCGCCAATCAGGAGCCGCCGACCGCCGGCCTCTACACGACGCTGCTGGCCGACATCGAACATCATCTGGCGCTGCTGACGCGCAAGGCGCAGACCGCGGAAAGCCGACACCTGGAAGCGGCCAAGGGCCGCGAACGGCTCGATCAGGCGCGCCAGCGGGCCAGCGAATACATGGCCGAACGCTTTGCCCTGGCGACGCCGCGCGGCCTGTTGCGCGCGTTGCTGGATCGGGCGTGGTCCGATGTGCTGGCGCTGACGCTGCTGCGTCACGGCGAACAGAGCGGCGCCTTCGAGGCGCAGCTGGCCATCACCGACCAGCTGCTCGGCCGCCTGCCGATCCGCGACAAGGGCCAACTGCAGGTCGACGTGGAAGTGGGCCTGCAGCAGATCGGCATGCACGCCGAGGAAGCCGTGCAGGTCGCGCAGCGCCTGCTCGGGCTGGATGATCCGCAATCCAACCTCGACCTGCCCAGCAATACGGATCTGGCGCTGCGGCTGAAGCAGCACCAGCGGCTGGGCGAAGCCGCCAGTCAGGAGCCGCCCGCACCCGAACTTCCGCAGGAATCCACCGTTGATCCGCGCGAACTCGCCATGCAGCAGCATCTGCGTGACCTGCCCTTTGGCAGCTGGTTCGAATTTATCGACCCCGCCAGCGAGCGCATGGTGAGGCGCAAGCTGGTGTGGCATTCGCCGATATCCGGCCGCTGCCTGCTGGTGACCCGGCGCGGCCAGCGCGGTGAAGAAATGAACATCGCGCAGCTCGCGCATGAAATCGTCGCCGGTCGCGTCAACGAAGTGCCCACACAGCGCGAAGGCCTGCTCGACCGCGCCTGGCGCAGCCTTACCGGCACCTTGCGCCAGCCCGGCGCATTGGGGTCGAAGCCACGCCAGGAGTCGGATCGCCCATGAATATCCGCGACAACTACGGCGAAAAGCGCCGCATCGATCACGAGATCTATCATTACGGGCGCGCGGCGG
>CBAAAD010000564.1:0-670 GCA_964658785.1 uncultured Methylobacterium sp. | reverse complement strand
CAAGCGGGTGACCCTTCCAGCGCAGGTTACCGACGCGATAAGCGGCCGCATGATGGGATACGTCGGCAATCTGTCCAGCAACGGCATGCTGCTGATCAGCACCCAGGCGCCGCGCAGCGAAGCGCTGTTCCAGGTAAAGCTGCCGCTGCCCGAAGCTGGCAGAGAGGCGTATGCCAGCGCACAGATCGAGGTGGGCATTCAGGAGCAGTGGCACGACCATGCCGCCAGCCCCGGCCAGGTATGGGCGGGCTACCGTATCGTGGCGATCAGCGACAACGACGCCGAACGACTGCACAGCTGGCTCGATCGGAACTGATCGTCAGGCGGACTGAACGCCAAGCGGCCTGTCGTCAACCGGCTTGATGCTCCCAAAGCAAGCTCGCCTCGCGCCACAGTGCACGCGCTGTTATGGCCTTATCATTGGCAGTCACGTCGCGCATGCTGCCCATGCGCTGGCGCTCATCTGCAGGAATAGCCATGACCGCGTCCGCCCTCGCCACGCTTTATCCCGATCACCTGAGCATGCTGCGCGAGCGCGCCGACAAGGCCCTGGCGCTGGCTGGTGTCGACCATCTGCTGATCGCCGCCGGCATGCCGCTGCGCAAGTTTCTCGATGACCAGGATCAGCCGTTCATCGCCAGCCCGCATTTCAAGCACTGGCTGCCGCTGA
>CBAAAD010000563.1:1588-2051 GCA_964658785.1 uncultured Methylobacterium sp. | reverse complement strand
CGGAGCCGGACTACTGGGATTTTGCCTATTTTTCGCTGGTGATCGGCATGTGCTTCCAGGTGTCCGACGTGCAGATCACCAGCCGTTATCTGCGGCGCGTGGTGTTGCTGCACAGCGTTATCGCGTTTTTCTTCAACGTGTTCATCATTGCGATCACGGTGAATATCGTGGCGGGACAGAACTGACGGCGCTCGCCCGAGCGCGTTGTACAGCGGCTCGAAAATACTTTCGGCGGCGAAGTAACCTCTGGGGAGCGATCGGCGAAACAGGTTATGGAGACATGACAAAACGTCTCCAACCCTCTCAATTCAAGGACACTCCCATGAACGTACGTCTTGCAACCCTTCTTGTCGCCGCCATGACCTGTGGTTTCGCCACCACCGCCTCGTTCGCGCAGGACGCCATGGCACATAGCTCCAGCTCGGCCATGTCGCACGATGCCATGAAAGGTGACGCCATGAAG
>CBAAAD010000563.1:0-1578 GCA_964658785.1 uncultured Methylobacterium sp. | reverse complement strand
GCATGACTCGATGAAGCACGACTCGATGAAAAAGGGCGATTCGATGAAGCACGACTCCATGTCGCACGATGCCATGAAGGGTGACTCGATAAAGTCCGACTCGATGAAGCATGACTCGATGAAGGCACCGGCAAACGGCAGCAGCTCGGGCGGTTGATGGTCGGCACAGGCCAATCTTGGGGCCGTTTCTTCGGGAGCTTCGTCAGTTCGAGGCTCCCGAGCTTCCCCGGAATGGCCGCTGGCCCGGTCGGGCCGGCATGGGCGCCGGCCGCATGCTTTCCGGCCGGAAGCGCCCGGAACCGGCGATTGCCGCAGGCGGTTTGACCTGCCGCCGGGGCAGGCCGGTTATACTGCGGCCGCGCCATTCCGCGCGGTTATCTGTATCGAGGCTCCCCCTCTTGAGTACTGCCCGTACCAACAAGGCCGTCACCACGGCCACTTTGCGCAAGTCGGTGATCGACGCGCTGGAAGAATTGAAGGCCAAGGACGTGCGCGAAATCGACGTTCGCGGCAAGACCTCCATCGCCGATCTGCTGGTCATCGCGTCCGGTACCTCGGCCCGCCATGTCAAGTCCATCGCCAACGAAGTCACCAAGTTCGCCAAGCAGGCGGGCGTCGCGCCGCTGGGTGTGGAAGGCGAGGTCGAAGGCGAGTGGGTGCTGGTGGATCTGGGCGACGTCATCGTCCACGTGATGCTGCCGCGCATCCGCGAGTTCTACGGCCTCGAGCGGCTGTGGACCGTCGGCGATCACGGCCACGACTTCGACGCCGCGCAAGCTGGGTAATTTCCATGTGGGGTGCGATGCCATATTCGCCCCTCACCTCAATCCGCTCCCCGACGGGGAGAGGAAGCAAGCGAGGCGCTGTGCGCGATTCATCTGATGGAACCTTGGCATGCGCGCACGCCTGATTGCCGTGGGCGAACGCATGCCCGGCTGGGTGGCTGAAGGCTTTGCCGAATACCGCAAGCGCCTCTCGCACGACTTGCCGCTGGAACTGATCGAACTCAAGCCCGGCACGCGCGGCAAAGGCCGCGACGACGTGCGCGCCACGCAGGATGAGGGCACTGCCATTCTCACCGCGCTGCCGCGCGATACGCACGTGGTCGCTCTCGACGGCCGCGGCAAGACCTGGTCCAGCGAAGAACTCGCCGAACAGCTCGCACGCTGGCGCATGAGCGGGCGTGACCTGGCCTTCCTCATCGGTGGCCCCGATGGTCACGCGCCCGAGGTGCTGACGCGCGCCGAACAGAGCTGGTCGCTGGGTCCATTGACGCTGCCGCACATGCTGGTGCGTCTGGTCGTGGCCGAGCAGCTGTATCGCGCCACCACGCTGCTGGCCGGACATCCTTATCACAGGGCTTAGTGCCCACGACACCGCCCCGCGCCATCGCTGCCATTATGCTGACGGCTCGACCCTTTCGCCGGAGCCGTCATGCTCTATCTCGCCTCGCAATCACCGCGCCGCCGCCAGCTGCTGGAGCAACTGGGCGTCGACTTCGCCGTGATCGACGTCGATGTGCCCGAACAGCGTGCGCCGGGTGAATTACCCCAGGATTACGTCAGTCGGGTAGCGCGT
>CBAAAD010000562.1:0-2053 GCA_964658785.1 uncultured Methylobacterium sp. | reverse complement strand
GCCGTGCAGGTGCTGTACTGCATGGACAAGCTCGGCATCGATCCGGAAAAGCTCAACGTCAACGGCGGTGCCATCGCGGTCGGCCATCCGTACGGCGTCAGCGGCGCGCGACTGGTCGGCCACGCGCTGATCGAAGGCCGCCGGCGCGGCGCGAAATACGTGGTCGCCACCATGTGCATCGGCGGCGGCCAAGGCGCGGCCGGCCTGTTCGAGGTGCTGCCGGCGTGAGCAACGAGCTGCTGATGTCGCGGCGCGATCTGGAGTTCCAGCTGTACGAATGGCTCGACGTCGGTACGCTGACAAAGGCGAACCGCTACGCCGATCACGGCCGCGAAACCTACGACGCCGTGCTCGACGCCTGCGAACGCCTGGCCAATGAAAAGTTTGCGCCGCACTATCAGAAGGCCGACCGCATCGAGCCGCAGTTCGACGGCGAACGCGTCACCGTCATCGACGAGATCGGCCCGGCGCTGCAGGCGTTTGCCGAAGCGGGTTTACCCGCGGCCACGCAGGACTACGAACGCGGCGGCATGCAGTTGCCCACGGTGATCGAGAAAGCCGCCTGGTCGTATCTGTGCGCGGCCAATATCTCGACCACCGCGTATCCGCTGCTCTCGCTGGCCAACGCCCGCCTGCTGCTGCATCACGGCAACGCGGCGCAGATCGCCGCGTTCGCCGAGCCACAGCTGCGCGGCGAATGGTTCGGCACCATGTGCCTGTCCGAGCCGCAGGCCGGCTCGTCGCTGGCCGACGTCGCCACGCGCGCGCAGTACGAGGGCGAATCGCCGTTCGGCCCGCAGTATCGCGTCAGCGGCAACAAGATGTGGATCTCCGGCGGCGACCACGAGCTCGGCGGCAATATCGTGCATCTGGTGCTGGCGCGTACGGTCGATGCGGACGGCCAGAGCATTGCCGGCGTCAAAGGGCTTTCGCTGCTGCTGGTGCCCAAATATCTGGTCAACGAAGACGGTTCGCTGGGCGAGCGCAACGACGTGCGCCTGGCCGGCATCAACCACAAGATGGGCTATCGCGGCATCGTCAACACGCTGCTGAATTTCGGCGAAGGCACCGCGTATAAACCGGGCGGCAAGGCCGGCGCGGTCGGTTACCTGGTGGGCCCGCTGCACGCCGGCCTGGCCTGCATGTTCCACATGATGAACGAGGCGCGCATCGGCATCGGCCTGGGCGCCACCGCGCTGGGCTACACCGCGTATCTGCATTCGCTCGACTACGCGCGGCATCGTCCGCAGGGCCGCACGCTCGGCTCACGCAGCAGCAAGCAGCAGCCGATCATCGAACACGCCGACGTGCGCCGCATGCTGCTCGCGCAGAAATCGTATGCCGAAGGCGCGCTCGGCCTGAACCTGTATTGCGCGCTGCTGGTCGATCAGGCGCGCGTCACCGCCGACCAAGGCGAACGCGCCGCGCTGGAACAGCTGCTCGAGCTGCTCACGCCGATCGCCAAGAGCTGGCCGTCGCAGTGGTGCCTGGCGGGAAACGATCTGGCCATCCAGATCCACGGCGGCTACGGCTACACGCGCGAGTACAAGGTCGAACAGTTCTACCGCGACAACCGCCTCAACCCGATCCACGAAGGTACCCACGGCATCCAGGCGCTGGACCTGCTCGGGCGCAAGGTCACGATGAACGATGGCGCCGCGCTGGCGCAGTTGAGCACCCGCGTCACCGCCACGATCGACGCGGCGCGGCAACTCGACGGATTGGCGCCGCACGCCGACGCCCTGCACGCCCAGCTGCAGCGGCTGCAGCAGGTCACGCGCACGCTGTGGTCCGCCGGCGATCCGTCGCTGACGCTGGCCAACGCCAGCGTGTATCTGGAAGCTTTCGGCCATATCGTGATCGCCTGGATCTGGCTGCAGCAGGCCACGGCCGCGCACGGCAAGGACAGCGATTTCCATCACGGCAAGCGCCAGGCCGCGCAGTATTTTTTCGCGTGGGAGCTGCCCAAGGTCAACGCGCAATTCGACCTGCTTGCCTCCCTCGATCGCAGCACGCTGGACATGCGCGACAGCTGGTTCTGACGCGCCTTTTT
>CBAAAD010000561.1:0-2058 GCA_964658785.1 uncultured Methylobacterium sp. | reverse complement strand
TGCGCTCGACATGAGCCTGCTGGCATCGCCGCTGCCGCGCGCCTACGAGTTTGTCGACGGCAGCGCCTACCTGCCGCACGTCGAGCGTGTGCGCAAGGCGCGTGGTGCCGAGGTGCCGGCAAGCTTCTACACCGACCCGCTGATGTATCAGGCGACCAGCGCCGGCTTTCTCGGGCCGCGCGATCCGGTGATCGTGCCCAGCGAGGAGTACGGCATCGATCTGGAGGCCGAAGTCATCGTGGTGACCGACGATGTGCCGATGGCGCCGACGGTGGCACAGGCCTCCGAACATATCCAGCTGATCGGGTTGGTCAACGACGTCAGCCTGCGCGGGCTCATTCCCGGCGAGCTGGCCAAGGGCTTCGGCTTCCTGCAGAGCAAGCCGCGCTCCGCCTTGTCGCCGGTGCTGGTCACGCCCGATGAACTCGGCGATGCCTGGCAGGGCGACAAGCTGCATCTGCCCATGCGCACCTGGTTGAACGGTCAGTGGTTTGGCGAAGCCGAATGCGGCGTCGACATGCAGTTCAGCTTTGCCGAGCTGGTGGCGCACGCGGCAAAAACCCGCCCGCTAACTGCTGGCACCATCGTCGGCTCCGGCACCATCGCCAACCAGGACACCAGCAAGGGCGCCTCCTGCCTGGCCGAGCAGCGCACGGTGGAAACGCTGCGCGATGGCGACGCAAAAACACCCTTTCTGAAGTTCGGCGACAGCCTGCGGATTGATGTCACCGATCCCGCAGGGGCCAGCATCTTCGGCGCCATCGAGCAGCGTATCGCGCCGCTGAAATCATGATGCGGTTGAACTGGCCCAGCGCGCGGCGCTCGGGATAGGCGCGCGTGGGGCCAACGCGGTATCGTGACGGGCGCTTCCCCTTCGTTCTCTACGCACAGGAAAACCTCATGTCCCAAGTCACCCTCCGCGGTAACCCTATCAAGGTCGATGGCACCTTTCCCACCGTCGGCGACAAGGCGCCAGCGTTCAAGCTGGTCGGCAAGGATCTTGCCGACGTCACGCTGGCCAATTTCAGCGGCAAGCGCAAGGTGCTGAATATTTTCCCCAGCGTCGATACGCCGACCTGCGCCACCTCGGTGCGCCATTTCAACGAGTCGGCCAGCCAGCTCGACAACACCGTCGTGCTTTGCATATCGGCCGATCTGCCGTTCGCCCAGGCGCGCTTCTGCGGTGCCGAAGGCCTGGACAACGTGGTCACGCTGTCCACGCTGCGCGGCCACGAGTTCATCAAGAACTATGGCGTCGCTCTGGCCGAAGGTCCGCTGGCCGGCCTGACCGCGCGCGCGGTGGTGGTGCTGGATGAGCAGGATAAAGTCATCCACACCGAGCTGGTCGGCGAGATCGCCAACGAGCCGAATTACGAAGCTGTGCTTGCCGTACTGAAGTAATCGGCGGTCGTTCCACAGGTTGTCGGACCAAGAAAAAAGCGCCCATAAGGCGCTTTTTCCTGGTCAACGTGACGCCAGTTTACTTGGCGACCACGCGCACCATTTCCAGGCACTTGTTCGAATAGCCCCACTCGTTGTCGTACCACGACACCAGCTTGACGAAGGTCGAGTCCAGCGCGATGCCGGCGTTGGCGTCGAACACCGAGGTGCGGGTTTCGCCGCGGAAATCGGTGGCGACCACGGCGTCTTCGGTATAGCCCAGCACGCCCTTCAGCGCGCCTTCGCTCTGGGCCTTCATTTCGGCGCAGATTTCGGCATAGGTGGCCGGCTTTTCCAGCTCGCAGGTCAGGTCGACCACGGACACGTCCGAGGTCGGCACGCGGAAGCTCATGCCGGTCAGCTTCTTGTTGAGCTCCGGAATCACCACACCTACGGCCTTGGCCGCGCCGGTGGACGAAGGAATGATGTTTTCCAGAATGCCGCGGCCGCCGCGCCAGTCCTTCGAGGACGGGCCGTCGACGGTTTTTTGCGTGGCCGTGGTGGCGTGCACGGTGGTCATCAGGCCGCGCTTGATGCCCCACTTGTCGTTGATCACCTTGGCTAGCGGGGCCAGGCAGTTGGTGGTGCACGACGCGTTGGAGATGATCGCCTCGCCCT
>CBAAAD010000560.1:0-2062 GCA_964658785.1 uncultured Methylobacterium sp. | reverse complement strand
AACCCGCGCTCCGCCAGAAAATCACGCGCGTTGTCCGCATCCTGTTCGAACCAGGCCCTGGTCGAGCCCAGCCGAAACGAATAACCCCAGGCGTCCATATCGGCCATCAGGCGTTCGCGCCCCACGCCGGGCAGGCGGTCGGCCAGCACGATCTGCAGATAGCAGGTGGCGTCCTCTTCCTCGATCGAATCGGTGGCGTCGGTATGGACGTCTGGACGTCTTTCGGGAGGCAGCACAATCAGGTGGCCGGCTTCGTGCAGCAGCGAGTGTACGGGCGTGTCGTCGCGCGCATAGACCGTGGTGCCGATGATGCCGGCTTCCTCGTCGCCCCAGAAGCTGCCGGGGATTGGCACGTCGTCCGCCACGCGTTCCAGCGTCAGGCCGAAGCTGGCAAGCAGTGCCGCTGGCGCATCGAATCCAAGCTCACCAACGCGCATGACGCTGTCGGCCGAATCGCTATCGATCAGCTCGCTGGAGGTCGCCGTCGTTTGGGTTTGGGGATGCATGGGGTGTCGCCAAATCACGAGGCGTGCCGGAACCTTGCGTTCCAGTCACGCAAATTCTCAGCTGGCCGCGGCGTCGCTTTTGGTGGCTGCCTTGCCGTCCGGCAACGCCACCGAAAGCTCGAGGATCTCGTGGCCGCTGTCCTGCTCCAGCTTGATGCTGATCGCTTCGATGTCGACGTGGACGTATTTCTTGATCACCTCGAGCAGCTCGCTGCGCATCATTGGCAGGTAGTCGGGCGCGCCGCGGTTGGAGCGCTCCTGCGCCACGATGATGCGCAGGCGTTCGCGGGCCACGTTGGCGGTGGGTTCACCCTTGCGCTTCAGGAAATCCAGAATGCCCATCGTGATCAACCTCCGAATACGCGCTGGAGAAAGCCTTTCTTCGGCACGTCGATAAAGCGCAGCGGCCGTTCTTCACCGAGGATGCGGGCCACCGTGTCGCTATAGGCCTGACCGGCGAGCGAATTGGCGTCGACGATCACCGGGATGCCGTTGTTCGACGCGGTCAGCACGTTTTCCGATTCGGGAATCACGCCGACCACGCTGATGCCGAGAATCTCCTCGACGTCCTTGACGCTGAGCATTTCGCCGATCGCGACGCGGGCCGGGTTGTAGCGGGTCAGCAGCAGATGCTGGGTGATCGGCTTTTCGCCGCGCTCGGCGCGGCGCGTCTTGCTGGCGAGCAGGCCGAGGATGCGGTCGGAGTCGCGTACCGAGGACACTTCCGGGTTGACCACTACCACAGCGTGATCGGCGAAATACATCGCCAGGTGCGCGCCTTTCTCGATGCCGGCCGGGGAGTCGCACACGACGTAGTCGAAGCCGTCTTCGGACAGGCCGTCGAGCACTTTCTCGACGCCTTCCTGGGTCAGCGCGTCCTTGTCGCGGGTCTGGCTGGCGGCCAGCACGAACAGGTTCTCGTGGCGCTTGTCCTTGATCAGCGACTGCTTGAGCGTGGCCTCGCCGTGCACGACGTTGACGAAGTCGTACACCACGCGCCGCTCGCAGCCCATGATCAGGTCGAGGTTGCGCAGGCCGACGTCGAAGTCGATGACGGCAACTTTCTTGCCCGCCATCGCCAGGCCGGTGGCGAGGGAGGCGCTGGTGGTCGTCTTGCCGACGCCGCCTTTGCCGGAAGTGACGACGATAATCTCAGCAGTCAATGGCTCATCTCCGCGATATTTTTATAGTTTGTTGTTGGCGCTGTCTGCGGCCGGGTGGCTGGCACCCGGTTTGTCACAGCTTGGCGATCAGAAGCTTTTCACCATCGAGCCAGCATTGCACGGACTGGCCCTCGAGGTCGTCAGGAATTTGTTCAAAGACGCGATATTGCCCGGCAATGGCCACAAGTTCGGCGCGAAAGTCCGAGACATAGATACGTGCCTTCTCGTCGCCCTGTGCGCCGGCCATGGCGCGGCCGCGCAGGCCGCCGTAGATATGGATATTGCCGTCGGCGATGACTTCAGCGCCGTTGGCGACCGCGCCGGTGACGATCAGATCGCGGTCGCGGGCGTAAATCTGCTGACCCGAGCGCACCGCGCCCAGGTGATGCTGGG
>CBAAAD010000559.1:0-2067 GCA_964658785.1 uncultured Methylobacterium sp. | reverse complement strand
GCGCGTGCGCTTCGCGCTCGTCGAAAAATCGATGGCCGAGGCCCTGGCCGCGATACGCGTTCAGCAGCACCGATTCGCCGAAATAGAAAACCTCGTCCACCGCCATGCCGCGCTTGCGAAACGGCTGCTGGAACGCGTCGCCGTCATCGGCCAGAGGGATGCCGCTGGAGGCGCCGACTACCGTATCGCCATCGAACGCCAGCACGAAAACACTGCGCGGCGACCGCGCGTAAGCAGAGAGATAATCCCGCTCGTATGCGATATCCCCTTCGTACAGATACGGATAGTCGCGGAACACGGCGATGCGCAGGCGCGACAGATCCTCCAGATAGGGCGCGACGGCCTCGCCCACGCAGGTGGTCACGCGAACGCTCACTTCTCAGCCGCCCGTGACCTGGGCAATCCAGTCGTTGAGATTGTAGTAATTGCTGACGCGAGCAATGCGGCCGTCGCGAATGTCGAAGAACGCCCCGCCCGGCAGCACATAGCGCTGATTGCTTGCCGGCGGCAGGCCTTCGTCATCGGCCAGATAAACCCCGTGCACTTCGTACTCGGCGGCGGCACGCAGACCATCGGCGGACGCCATGACCACGATCTTCTGCAGCTGCTCGCTGTAGCTGCCCTGCATGCGCCCGAGAAACGCGCGGAACGCATCGATCCCCTGCTCCCGCGGACCCTGGTTGAGATCGTGCGCCACGTCGTCGGTGAGGCAGGCCAGCATCGCCTCCCAGTCGGCACGGTTGAACGCGTCGTAATACTGTTCGATCAGCGCCTTGGTATCGGACATGCTTGAAGCCTCCGTCATGGTCAGACGAACAGCTTAAAGCATCCGGCGGCTCTGGTAAGACGCGGCCGGCCGTTTGCCGGTGCTCGAACAGCCGTCGTCACTTATCACCATCAACCGAACAGATGGATACCGCTGTAGTGCAGGGCCATATACATGCCGAACGCGGTCCAGAACATTTTCTTCAGCGCCTTGCCGGCAAGAAACGCGATCAGCAGGGCAAACATCAGCGGCACGTACTTTTCCAGCTTTCCGAACAGGTCATTGACGCGCGTATCGCTGCTGCCGTTATTGAATACGTTCATGAGTTTTCTCCTGCACCTTGTCCGTTGCGGACGGCGCGTAAATGGATGACAAAACGAAGGAATGTTTGCGAAATCGCCGGACCGGCGTTGCTTACCCCGGCAGCAGCAGGCTGGCCTGCCAAAGGGCAAACGTGATCGACGCCGTGATGAACGTTGCGCCCAGCATGGCCAGGGGCTTGTTGAAGATCGGGTAAGTAATAAGGGTTTTCATGGCTGTTCTCCGGCACCACCGTGGTGCGTGGAGAAATAGTCCATCTTCCGACCCGACGACATCAGAAGCAGCCGTCAGTCATCGACCGTGACACTCGTCACCACCGCGGCAAGCACCGGTGGAACCACTGGCGGCATGCGCTAGTCTCAACACAAACTCACCAACCCGTAAGTGTTGCCTATGATCAAGCCAGACATTCCGCTCGACGAAAACGAGCGCATCGCGGCGCTCAAGCGTTACCGCATTCTCGATACGCTGGCCGAAGACGCCTACGACGACCTGCTGAACATCCTTGGCGGCATCTGCGGCGCCCCGATGGGCGCGGTGACCCTGGTCGACGAGGATCGCCAGTGGTTTAAGGCCAAGCTGGGTCTGGACGTAACGGAAACGCCGCGCAGCGATTCATTCTGCGCGCACGCCATTTTGCAGCCCAGCGAACTGATGGTGGTGGAAGACGCGGCCAGGGATCCGCGCTTCTTCGACAATCCGCTGGTCACGGGCGAGACGAATATCCGCTTTTACGCCGGCGCGCCGCTGATCAGCAGCGACGGCCATGCGCTCGGTGCGATGTGTGTGATGGACCACGAGCCGCGGCAGCTGAGCGCGTTCCAGAAATCGGCGCTGAGCAGCCTGTCACGCCAGGCCAGCGCGCTGATGGAGCTGCGCCGCAGCACGCAGGAGCTGCGCCATCAACTGAACGAACGCGAATGGTACGAACGCCGCCTGCAGGAGCATCGTGACGCGCTCGAGCTGCAGAATGCTCAACT
>CBAAAD010000558.1:0-2078 GCA_964658785.1 uncultured Methylobacterium sp. | reverse complement strand
CTTTTTCGGCATGCCCTGCTTGGCGTCGAAATGTTCGAGCAGCACTTCGGTCATACGGGCAACCACCCATGGTTGCGAAATGGTTTGACCGTGACCAATCGGCAAGGCGGTATTTTCATACGCACGCGAGTGGAGCGCCTGATCGATGAAGTGATGCCGCGGCAGGTCGCGAATCACCTCGATGACCCGCGGATCACGGATGCCGCTTTCCTTCAGACTCACCACCAGACGATCACGCGCGCGCTGCGAGGTCATGCCCTCACCTTTCAACTCCGCCGCCGGTAGTCGATAAACGGTCATCGCTCAGACCACCTCGGGTGCCGCGATGCGGTCGCGCTTCACGCTGTCGCTCAGGTCCTCGATCCAGCTACTGACTTTTTCCAGCGCCTGAAAGCGGGTCAGATCGACGTGGATCGGCGTGACTGAAATAAAGCCGCGCTGCACCGCGTTGAAATCGGTGCCGGGGCTGTCGTCATCCACCTCGCCCGCCGGCCCGATCCACCAGATCGGCCGACCGCGTGGATCGGTCTGCGCTACCGACGGCGCGGCACGATGGCGGCGGCCAAGCCGGGTCACTTCGAAACCTTGAATATCCGCCCACGGCCGATCGGGCACGTTGACGTTGAGTATCGTGTCGGCCGGCAGCGGATCGACCAGCAGGCGCTGCATCAGCAGCAGCACGGCCTGCGCCGCCGAATCGTAGTGCTGGCCGTTGTGGTCCTTGGTCACCAGCGACACCGCAATGGCAGGCAAACCGAGAAACCGCCCCTCCATCGCCGCCGACACCGTGCCGGAATAGATCACGTCGTCGCCGAGATTGGCCGAATTGTTGATGCCGGAAACCACAATATCGGGCTCTTCATCGAGCAAGCCGGCCAGCGCCAGATGCACGCAGTCGGTCGGCGTGCCGGCCACGCGAAAATAGCCGTTACCCATCGGCAGCACGCGCAGCGGCGAGTCCAGCGTCAGCGAATTGCTGGCACCGGAGCGGTCGCGATCGGGCGCCACCACGGTTACTTCGCCGACCTCGCGCAGGCGCTCGGCAAGCACGTGGATGCCCGGGGCATCCACACCATCATCGTTACTGACCAGAACTCGCATGCTGCTCCGTTGAAAGCTGGCGGTGACGCGCCGTGGTAATTTCGCGACGCGACCTGACCGTTCAAGTCTACCGGAGCGGGTGCCCGGTTTCACACGTTGCAGGCTGCGCGAGTCGACTGCGACCATGCACATTCGCACCACCGCGCGCGCTTTGGTTAGCATGGGCGCATGAAGCGCCGCGCACCCGCACCGATCAATGAGGACGACAGCCGACTGTTTCGCGAGTCGATCGGCGAGGTGCGCAAGCTCGACTCGGTCGCCGCGCCACCGACTGCTCCCAAACCCGAGCCGTATCCGCACATGTTCGAAGCGGACGAGGCGGCGGTAACCGGCGAGCTGCTCGACATGGCGTTCGATCCAGCCGTGCTCGAAGTGGGTGAAGAACTCAGTTTTCTGCGCGACGGCTATTCGCCCAAGCTTCTGCGTCAGCTCAAGCGCGGCCAGTTCAGCGTGCAGGACGATATCGATCTGCACCAGATGAACGCCGCCGCGGCGCAGTCGACCATTATCATGTTTCTCGCCGAAGCCAGACAACATGGGCTGCGCTGCGTGCGCATCGTGCACGGCAAGGGCCTGCGTTCACGCGCCGCCGGGCCGGTATTGAAAGGGCTCACCGATCGCATGCTGCGCCGGCGCGACGACGTGATCGCCTTCGCCTCGGCGCGTCCCGCGCAAGGCGGCACCGGTGCAGTCGTTGTGCTGCTGAAAGGCTGAGCGCGTCGCGCCGCGATCAGCTCTGCGCCAGTTCGCGCACCACCACGGTGGCGTACGCGCCGGCCGGGAGTTCGAAGGCAAGCTCCAGCGCCTCGGCATCCAGCCAGCGCCATTTCAGATCCGTCGGCACCAGCCGCAGTGGGCGGCGCTCCTGATCCATGCGAGCGGCGACCAGACCGGCGGCCAGATCGCGGTAACTTTCGGCGACGGATTGCTCCAGTGCGCCGGCGACATCCTTGCTGGGCAGCTCGCCCTGTCCCCAC
>CBAAAD010000557.1:1083-2097 GCA_964658785.1 uncultured Methylobacterium sp. | reverse complement strand
AACACGTTATGGAAGCGGTGCATGGTGCGCGCGAAGAAGGCATTTTGGAAGCGCAGCGAATAGCGGGTAGCGGCAACGGAGACTCGCCCGCCGCAACGATTTGCCATTGCATCACGGCACACACCGGAAGGGCTCCATCGCGGCGCGGCCGGTTGGGGCCATCGACGACGCGTGCTTACAGGCGCTCGGTCCCGGCGTTCGCCGGGATGACGATGCGAGACCCGGCGCCAGCGTGCGTGTGGCGAGGATGGGATACTTGCGGCATGCCGGACTCACCAGACAACCTTACCTTTTCACCTATTGCCTTTGTGCGCTCGCCGTACGCCAGACGCATCGACGCGCCGCATCAGTCCACCGTGGTGGAAGGCACCGAAAGCGGTGCCACGGCCGAGGCCACCATCGAATTTGTCGAGGGCATTCCCGCGGCGGCATTTCGTGATTTGGCCGGGTTCGAGCGGATCTGGCTGGTATTCGTGTTTCATCGCAGCGAAGGCTGGAAAGCCGAGGTACGACCGCCGCGCGGCGGCGGCAAACGCAGCGTGCTGGCCACGCGCTCGCCGCATCGGCCCAACGCCATCGGGCTGTCCGCGGTTGAACTGGTTGCAGTCGAGGATCGCGCCCTGCGCGTGCGCGGCATGGACCTGCTGGACGGCACGCCGATTCTCGACATCAAACCCTACGTGCCCTACGCCGACGCATTCCCGTCATCGCGCGCCGGCTGGATCGATGCGATCGACGCCGCCCAGGGCCAGCATTCCGCGCCCGGCCCGAAGCGTCCGCGTGGCAAGACGAATACTTAGGTAGTAAGTCGCGGCAGCCGGACCTTCGACTGCGGCCCTGCGGGCGTGCGCTCGGGGTGAACGGCAGAACGTCCGGCCCTGGGGAATGCGCGCCGGTGAAGTGCAGAAAAATCCGCCCATCACGCGCAGCGGCTTCACCCTCAACTTGTCCGCCCTGGCTACCCGAAAACCGTTCGCCCTGAGCGTAGCGCAGCGAAGTCGGAGGGTCGGTCCT
>CBAAAD010000557.1:0-1073 GCA_964658785.1 uncultured Methylobacterium sp. | reverse complement strand
TGACACGACCCAATGACACGACGTGTCTACGCCTGTCGCCATCCACAAAAAAAGCCCGACATCGCTGCCGGGCTTTTCGTCAATCAATCGCGAACGGCTTAGATACGACCCAGCAAGAGCAGCACGATAAGAATGACCACGATCAGGCCCAGGCCGCCGCTGGGGCCGTAGCCCCACGAACGCGAGTAGCCCCAGCGCGGCAGACCACCGATGAGCGCCAGAATAAGAATGACCAGCAGGATGGTAACGAGCATGGGAAGGACTCCGTCAATTTGCAGCAGATTAGGGTGCGCGCAGCACCCGGGTGGCGCATCGTGCACAGCGGCGGCGTATAGGGCGTGTGAGCGATTAGCCCGGGTCGACATGTGCACACGCAGCATCCGCCCGATGTCGTGGCGATGCATGCATAGACTTCCCCTCGCTTTCACTGCGCGACTGTCAACGTCCAGCTCCCTCTTGTGGAGATACGCCTCATGACCAGCACGAAAGACGAACGCGAAAAAATCTGGGCGCTCATCAAGGACGCCCGCGTCGCCATGTTGACCAGCGAAGACAATGGCTGCCTGCGCAGCCGCCCGATGGTGGCCAGCCAGAAAAATTTCGACGACGGCTGCCTGTGGTTTTTCACCCGCGCCGATTCGCCGAAGGCCGATCAGGTGAAGCACGAGCATCAGGTCAACGCCGCCTACGCCAGCGCACCGGACAACAGCTTTGTGTCGCTGTCCGGCGAAGCGAACCTGGTGTTCGACCGCGCCGATATCGATGCGCACTGGAACGACATGCTCAAAGCCTGGTTCCCCGATGGCAAGGCCGACCCCAACCTCGCCCTGCTCAAGGTCGACGTACATCAGGCCGAATACTGGGATGCGCCGGGCTCGCGCATGATCGTGGCCTTCGATTATCTGAAAGCGCGCATCACCGGCAAGCCGCCGCAGCTGGGCGAAAACAAGAAGGTCACCATTGACTGATCGCAGGATCTGAGACCGCCGTTGATTAACTTTGCACCTGCCCGATCGGCCCCCTCCGACGACGGCACCGATGCACTGGCAGTGGTCGGTCAACACCTGTTGCGG
>CBAAAD010000556.1:0-2099 GCA_964658785.1 uncultured Methylobacterium sp. | reverse complement strand
TGGTTATGTCCTGGGTGGAAGCTAGTGGGCGGGTCTCTCGCCTTCATTAATCGGATTACTTACGCGCCGGGTGCTAGGCTCGGCCATCTCTCGAATTGGCGAAACGGCATGCCCACGTCGCGCTTTGCAGTCGCCAACGCACTGATATTTCTTGCTGCGATGTATTTTGCCGCACCAGCATGCGCCGAATCGCTGGAGAGCGCACTGGGCAAAGCCGCGCCCGGCGCCAATCCCAAAGTCATCGGATTGGCGGTGCAGGCATCGCGCTGCACCGTGTCGCGCGGCATGTCGCCGGCGAGCCGTCTGGCCGTGATCGATTACTCGCGCCCGTCCACCGAGCAGCGGCTGTGGGTCTTTGATCTGGATCACCGGACGCTTCTTTTCAACGAGCTGGTTGCCCATGGACGCAACAGTGGCGATAACCTCGCCACGCGTTTTCCAACGCGGACGAAAGCCTTTCCACCAGCATCGGCCTGTATCGCACGATGAGTCCCTACAGCGGCCACAACGGTTATTCGCTGCGCATGCAGGGACTCGAGCCGGGCTTCAACGATCACGCCATGGAGCGCGCCATCGTGATCCACGGCGCGCCGTACGTCAGTGCCGATATGGCCCGGCAGCACGGACGCATCGGCCGCAGCTGGGGCTGTCCCGCCGTGCGCACCGCCGTTGCACACAAGCTGATCGATACGCTGAAGGACGGGCAGCTGGTGTTTTCTTACTACCCCGACCAGCACTGGCTGGGCGCGTCGGCGTATTTGAACTGCGGCGGTTCAAACGTCGCGCAAACCGCCAAGGCCATATAGCGCAACGAGCGCGATCACACCGCTGATCGCGTTTTACCGCGCGCGAAAAGCCGCGTGGGAGTGAGGGCTGCGGCGATCGGTAGAGCGTTCTTCGACAGCGGATTTTTTTATCAGCCCGCGTTTTTATCGCTGGAGCTAACCACGGACGCAGGCAAGTCAGCGACCGGTCTGGCGCCTGGCGGTCAGCGGCGCCTTGTCCGACGGCTGGGCCAGAATCGCCTTTAGCAAGCCGGGGAAGCGCGCGTTGAGTTCGGCCGCGCGCAGCGTGTTCTGGTGGACGGTTCCGGTGGCCTGCGTGTGCACCAGGCCGGCATCGCGCAGGATGCGGAAGTGGTGCGACATGCTCGACTTGGGCCGGCCGCCGTCGAGTTCGCCGCAGGTGGCGGCTTTCACGCGCGCCAGATGCCGCACGATTTCCAGCCGCGCGGGATCACTGAGTGCATGAAAAATCCGCTCCAGCGTGAGCTCATCGGCAGTGGGATGTTTGTACGGGCGCATGCGGCGAATGGTACGTCTTTTGACGGTTGCTCGATAGTTCGATTATTATCGAACATTGGTATCTGAATCGGAAACGCTCATGCCCTCGCTGTTCGAACCGTTCAAGCTCAAAGATGTGACCTTGCGCAACCGCATCGCCGTGCCGCCCATGTGCCAGTACTCGGCCGAGGACGGGTTGATCAACGACTGGCACCACGTGCATCTGGCCGGGCTGGCGCGCGGCGGCGCCGGCCTGCTGATCGTCGAGGCCACGGCGGTGTCCCCCGAGGGGCGCATCACCCCGGGATGCACCGGCATCTGGAACGACGCGCAGGCGCAGGCGTTCGTGCCCGTCGTGCAGGCGATCAAGGCAGCCGGCGCGGTGCCCGGCATCCAGATTGCCCATGCCGGCCGCAAGGCCAGCGCCAACCGTCCGTGGGAAGGCGACGATCACATCGCCGCCGACGACGCGCGCGGCTGGGACACGATCGCCCCGTCGGCGATTGCCTTCGGCGCCAACCTGCCCAAGGTTCCCAGGGCGATGACGCTGGATGACATCGCGCGCGTGCGCGCCGATTTCGTGGCGGCGGCCAAGCGCGCCCGCGACGCCGGCTTCGAATGGCTGGAGCTGCATTTCGCCCACGGTTATCTGGGTCAGAGCTTCTTCTCGACGCACTCCAATCAGCGCGACGACAGCTACGGCGGCAGCCTGGAAAACCGCAGCCGCTTTCTGCTGGAAACCCTCGCTGCCGTGCGTGAAGTGTGGCCCGAGCATCTGCCGCTGACGGCGCGCTTCGGCGTGATCGAATACGACGG
>CBAAAD010000555.1:0-2107 GCA_964658785.1 uncultured Methylobacterium sp. | reverse complement strand
GCGCGCTATTCAATGGGACTGTTTGTTCTGTACTTCGGCACACGTCGCACCTATCCGGATGTCGCGCATCACACGATCTGGCTCGGCGCGCGTTATCGCGAGCTGCTGCGTGACATCTTCACCGGACAGACGCTTCCTGCGGATTTTTCGCTGTACGTCCATCGCCCCACCGCGACCGATCCCAGCTTTGCACCGGCCGGCTGCGACAGTTTTTACGTCCTTTGCCCGGTGCCCAATCTGCAGACGGACATCGACTGGGTCACTGAAGGCCAAAGGCTGCGAGACCGCATCGTTGCGGCGCTGGACGCAACGATTCTGCCCGGGCTTGCCGACACGATTACGGCCGAGTTCCACAAGACCCCGACGGATTTTCGCGATGACTATCTGAGCGTTCACGGCGCGGGGTTTTCTGTCGCGCCGCTGTTTCGCCAATCGGCGTGGTTTCGTTTTCACAACCGTGCCGAAGGCATTCGCCAGCTCTATCTCGTCGGCGCCGGCACCCATCCGGGTGCCGGCCTGCCCGGCGTGCTGTGTTCAGCCAAAGTGCTCGATGCACTGATCGGTCCCACGCTAGTCCCAAGCATCTGAGGAGAGCCACCATGATCCACTCACTACCTGCCAACCAGGCTTCGGATCCGGCCTATGCTTCGGCGAACGCGTCACTGACCCGACACGGCCGCAGCTTTTACTGGGCCCGTCACTTGCTGAGCGAAAAACACGCCGAACGCGCCACCATTCTGTACGGGTTTTGCCGCCTCATTGACGACCTCGCCGACGGAGACATCACGACGACGCCGCGCGAGGCGCTGGCCGATATGGCAGCGGCGCTGACGCGCGGCCAGTCAAACGACCCGCTGACCGCTTCGATGATTCGATTGATGCGCGAGTGCAAGATCGATCCAGCCATTCCACTGCAGCTCATTCGCGGCGTGGAGAGCGATTTGGGCCTGGTGCAAATCCAGGACGAGGCGGAGCTGCTGCGCTACTGTTACAGCGTCGCCGGCACGGTAGGCCTGATGATGAGCGCCGCACTGGACACGTCGAACCCCAATGCACTGCCTCACGCCATCGACCTGGGCGTGGCGATGCAGCTGACCAATATCTGTCGCGACGTCAGCGCTGACGGGCTCGTCGGACGTCGCTATCTGCCCGCCTCACTGGTCGGTCCTTTGGCACCGCGGTCTTTGGTGATACCCGGTCGCGCGCAGCAGCCGATGCTGCGATCGGCCATCACCAGCCTGCTCGACATGGCCGATCGCTACTACCGAAGCGGTGAGGCCGGGCTGGCGTATCTGCCGTCGCGCTCGCGATCGGGCATCCTTGTGGCCGCCAGGATCTATCGCGAAATCGGAACCGAGCTGCGGCGGCGCGAATGCGACTTTTGGTCGGAGCGGGTGCGTGTCACCCTGACGCGGAAAGTGGCCATTACCCTGGGCGCTGTAGCGCATGTCTCGCTGCTGCCGCGCTTCCATCAGCCGCTGCGTCCGCACGATGCCGCGCTCCACGGGCTGTTGCAAAACCTGCCGCACGCACACGTCAAGTTCAACCAGCGGCATGCCTGCTGATCTGGACCTCATTATCCTCGGCGGGGGATGCGCCGGACTGAGCCTCGGCATGCGCCTGGCGGAGAATCCCGGAGGGTGCCGTCGCGTGATGATCCTTGAATCGCGCAAGCGCTACGTCAATGACCGCACGTGGTGCTTCTGGCGGCTCGCGCCGCATCGGTTCGATGCGTTGATACGCCAGCGCTGGTCGCAGGTGGCGGTAAGTTCTGCGCATCAGTCGGTGGTGGCGGATTGCGGGAAAACGCCGTATCAGATGCTCGCCTCGGAAGATTTTTACGACCAGGCATGCCGACTCATCCACGCCAATGACGCCGTTTCGCTGATACTCGATGCGCCGTTTCACGGTGAGGCGAAGCGCGTAGGCAGCCACTGGCAGCTCGATACGGCCCACGGTCCGGTGACCGCAAACGTCGTCATCGACACGCGTCCACCCGCGACGGCGGTTGATGAGGTGCTGCTGTGGCAGTCCTTCAGCGGACAGGAAATCCGTTGCGATGCGGCTCCGTTCGACACCTCGACGGTACAACTGATGGACTTTGCCG
>CBAAAD010000554.1:0-2110 GCA_964658785.1 uncultured Methylobacterium sp. | reverse complement strand
GGAGGCGGAGGCGGTGTCATGCCACCGCGACCATGACCGGGTCCCCGCCAACCGGGGCCACCGGGCGGCGGAGGAGGCGTGGCGGCCGACCAGCGCGCCATGCCCTGATCGCCGACGATGCTGCGCAGGCTGCGGCAGGTTTCCGCATCGATCTCGCGTCGCTGCTGGTCCAGACGCTGGGCCTGCGCCGACTGATGCTCGAACACCTGCTGCACCTTGGATGCCTGCGCGCTGCTGATGCCAAGACTCGTGGCAAAGCCAGCGTCACTGACAGCCACCGGCGGGCGCGGTGGAGGCGGGGGCACGGCACCATGGCCGGCGCAACCGGGGGGAAGCGGTGGCAATCCGCCGGCCAGTGGAGCCGGTGGGGTACCCGCACCGGGCGGCGGCTGAACAGCCTGCGCTGTCGCTGTGCCGGCGATCGCCATGGCCATCAGCGCGCAGAGAATTCGGATTTTCATGAGGTTGCTCCTGTGTGTTGCCGGCCAACCCGGCACGCTCCACGATGGCCTCCCACTTCGCAGAAATTATGCAGGGATTGCGGACGCGCGATGTCCGGCAGCGGGTTATCCTGCATCGCCCATGGAAACCTTGACGACCGCATCGCCTGCGCCCGCATCGACCACCCACCCGTCGCGCCCTCGAATGCGCCTGCGCGTGGTGCACAAGCTTTTTCTGCTGCTGGCCCTGGCGATCGCGCTGGCCCTCGGTGCACTGGGCAGCATCACCATCCTCAATCTGCGCAGCGGCTTTGTTGCCTACGTCAACACGCTGGACCTGGCGCGGCTGGCACCGCTCGCGCAGGCGCTTGATCAGCGTGCCGATGCGGCGAATGGTTTCGATGGTTTGCGCGAGCGCGCGAGATGGAACGACCTGTTGCATCAATGGCTGGATCCGAAGCCGCCGCATAGTGCGCTGGCTCCGCCGCAGACACGTCCGCCACCGCCGCCTGGATCGGATCGCGACAACCGAGCGTTGCCTCCGCCTCCACCTCCGCCGGTATTGCCGCTGCCGCCGCGGGTGTCGCTGCTCGATGCCCAACACCGCTGGATTGTCGGCGCACCGCTGCGAGCCGACGCCCTGCAGCGGCCGTTACTGCAAAACGGTGCGCTGGTCGGCTGGCTTGCGTTGCAGCCGCTCACGCATCCGGTAGAAAGCCGCGATACCGACTTTCTTTCTGCGCAGGTACGCGACATGGCGCTGCTGGCGGCACTGTTGCTGCTGCTGGCACTGGGCGTCGCGTGGATATTTGCCCGTCATCTGCTGGCACCGCTTCGTGACGTGGAGCGCTCCGCCGACCAGTTGGCGAACGGCAACTACGGCCTTCATCTGGAAACGTCGCGGCGCGACGAGCTGGGTGATCTGGTCAGGCACATCAACCGACTGAGCGGCGCGCTGCAGGCCAACGAGAGCGCCCGTCGGCGGTGGATTGCCGACATTTCGCACGAGCTGCGCACGCCGCTGTCGATCGTGCGCGGTGAAGTCGAGGCGATGCAGGACGGTGTGCGCCGCGCTGACGCCACTGGCCTGCGCTCGCTGCACGAAGAGGTGATGCGGCTTGATCGCCTGGTCGGCGATCTTCACCAGCTGTCGATGGCCGATCTGGGCACGCTGAGCTATCGGCTTCAGCGGATCGATATCGCCGAACTCATACGTACGTCCTGTGCCAGCCTTGCGCCGATCGCGGACGAAGCGGGACTGGTCATTGACTGTGCGCTTTCTCCCGTCTTGGTGCGGGTTGATCCGGATCGCATGCGCCAGCTGATCGATAACGTGATCGGCAACAGCCTGCGTTACAGCGACCGCGGCGGCCGGATAAACATCGCCATGACGACGCAGGCAGACACGGTCGAGATCACCTTTGACGATACGCCGCCATGCGTGGACGCCGAGTCCCTGGCTCGGCTGTTCAAACCGCTTTATCGCGGCGAAGCGTCGCGTGATCGCAAACGCGGTGGTAGCGGCCTGGGTCTGGCCATCGCGCAGCGAATTGCCGTGGCGCACGATGGACAGCTGCACGCGCTTCCCTCGTCGCTGGGCGGCTTGCGCATCGTGTTGACCCTGCCTCGGATACAAGAATGACATGAGCCAATCACCCCACATTCTGATT
>CBAAAD010000553.1:0-2115 GCA_964658785.1 uncultured Methylobacterium sp. | reverse complement strand
ATAGTGGAAGTGAAGCATCGGCCCCATTGACCTGCCGATCGATCGATGCCCCTGTGTTAAGCCCTTGTGCATTGCACCAAGTTCAATTTCATTGTTGTAGACGTCGTAAAGGTGTAACAGTGGCCAGAACGTCAATGTTCGGTAAGATCACGCCATGAGCAAAACGAGAGCGCCACGGCGTAAATCGCCCCTGGTGGCCGCACTGGCCTATGACCGGCTGTGCACATTCGAGTTTGGCTGCGTCGTCGAAATATTTGCCCTGCAGAGGCCCGAGCTGGAAGTGGACTGGTACCGCTTCGAGGTGTGCTCGCTGGAACCGGGACCCATTCGCGCTTTCGGCGGGGTCACCATGGAAGCCTCTCGCGGCCTGTCCCTGCTCGATGAAGCCGACATCATTTTGATTCCCGGCTGGCGCGATCCGGCCGAAAAGCCGCCCAGAGCGCTGATCGACAAACTTCAGGCGGCGCATGCGCGTGGCGCGCGTATCTGTTCCATCTGCTCCGGTGCGTTTGTGCTCGCCTGGTCCGGACTGCTGGATGGAAGAGCGGCCACCACGCACTGGCGCTTGACGGAAAGGCTTGCCGAGAATTTCCCCGCCATTCTGGTCGAGCCCGACGTGCTCTATGTCGACGCTGACCGGATCATGACCTCCGCCGGTTCGGCGTCCGGTCTGGACATGATGCTTCATCTGATAAGAACGGATTTTGGAACGCGGGTAGCCAACCTGGTGGCCCGGCGCCTCATCGTGGCGCCGCATAGAGAAGGAGGGCAGGCGCAGTTTCTGCAAAACCCGATGCCTTCGGGTCTACCAGGGCGACTGACCAAACTGATGGAGTGGATCCGGGAAAACATAACGCTGGAACACACCCTGGCCTCATTGGCTGCGCATGCATCCATGAGCCCGCGTTCACTGCAGCGGCAGTTTCAGGAAGTTACCGGACTCTCGCCGTTCAACTGGGTGGTCCGCGAGAAGGTACTGGTCGCCAGAGAGCTCCTTGAAACAAGCGACACGCCTATCGAAAAACTGGCCGAGCAGGTGGGTTTTGGCTCGGAAGAGTCATTCCGTAAACATTTCCGGCAACTGGTCCGCACAACGCCTACCTCCTACCGGCGTTCGTTCCGCGCACGCGAGAGCATTTGAAGGCGAGTCATGAACGTAAGTGGCGCGTTTCGCATGACGTATTAAAGCCTGATCGGCCTTTTACGCATTTTCAGATTCCCTGCCAATTTGATTATCAGCGTGGTTATCTGGAAGCCCAAATCCATTATTTTCAGTGACACTTTTTTACTAAATCGGCAGTGCTCAGCCAGTCGGGACAGTAAGATTTATGGCTATGGATGTTGATGCCATTGCCTTTTGATGGGCAGGTTTATCTTGTGCCGTCTTGGCCTGCACGTCGGACCACCGCACTGCTGTGATCTGCTGATATACGAATTAGTCGGCGACGGGAGGGCTGCGGCGGCCAACGCGGCCTGGTTCTCCGAGGCGCACGAGCAGCAGATCCGTAGCGTCATGAGCGGCTTGCAGAACATTCGCCGATGCTGCCTGCACATCATCGCCAGCTTCGTCAGCGCGACCAATCCTGAGGCGAACCGTCCACATACCATTCTCCAGCAACACCGTGGGTTGAATCGTCGTTGAAATACCCAGTTCTGGCTTAAAAAAGATCTGCTGCGGCGTAAGCTGATGGTTGTTGTTCATCAGAGCGAGAACCGTCGGGTTCGAGACGATTTGGACATTGCCGATCTTGATCTGGTCGGCCACCAGTGCCATCACTCCCAAGCCGAGCCAGTTCCATTGTGCCGGCGCATTTACCTTTGCGGGTAACACCACCGTCAACGGTCGTTTCACGGCAGTCGTGGGCCGCGTTGGCAGCTGACGATGCGCCAGCGCGAAGCAGGCGAAACACACGAAAAAAACGATAGCCGCTACGGCGCTGCCAATGATCCGAACACGGCGGCGCGTGGGAGGAAATCGGTACGTCGGAGGTCCATCAGTCTCGTTGGGTAGCGCTCGGGATATCGACGGCAGTACGGTGGCGCGATGGGTCGCCAGGTCGGCCGCGGGTGGACCCGCGTACACCACGGTATCTGCGATCCAACGGTATCCCACCC
>CBAAAD010000552.1:0-2124 GCA_964658785.1 uncultured Methylobacterium sp. | reverse complement strand
CCGATCTAAATCGGTCGATTATTGAATGCTCTCTCGCAGCGGGACGGTTCTGCCGCTAAAATGCCTATTTCCAGCACGGCTACTTTCCATGACCCCCCTGATTTTTGTCACCGGCGGTGTGGTGTCCTCGCTTGGCAAGGGCATTGCTGCGGCTTCACTGGCCTCGATTCTGGAAGCCCGCGGGCTTTCGGTCACCATGATGAAGCTCGACCCGTATATCAACGTGTACCCGGGCACCATGAGCCCGTTCCAGCACGGTGAGGTCTACGTCACCGACGACGGCGCGGAAACCGACCTCGACCTTGGCCACTACGAGCGTTTCGTCAACACCCGCCTCGCCGGCAAAAACTCCATCACCACCGGCAAGATCTACGAAAGCGTGATCCGCAAGGAGCGCCGCGGCGATTATCTCGGCGCCACCGTGCAGGTGATTCCGCACATCACCGACGAGATCAAGCACTGCATCCACGAAGCCACGCGCGGCTATGACGTGGCGCTGGTGGAAATCGGCGGCACCGTCGGCGATATCGAGTCGCTGCCGTTCCTCGAAGCCATTCGTCAGCTGCGCATTGAACACGGCCCGGAAAAAGTGGTGTTCATGCATCTCACCCTGGTGCCGTATATCAAGGCCGCCGGCGAGATCAAGACCAAGCCGACCCAGCATTCGGTGAAGGAGCTGCGCTCGATCGGTATTCAGCCGGATATTCTGCTGTGCCGCAGCGAGCAGCCGCTGCCCGAGGGCGAGCGTCGCAAGATCGCGCTGTTCACCAACGTGCCGGAGCAGGCGGTGATCAGCGCCGTCGACGTCGACGTGATCTACAAGACGCCGCTGTGGCTGCACAGCCAGGGCCTGGACGACATCGTGGTGAAGCGCCTCGGCCTGAACGCCAAGCCGGCGGATCTGTCCGCGTGGCAGCGCACGGTCGACGCGGTGGTGAATCCGAAAGACGAGATCACCGTCGCCATCTGCGGCAAGTACGTCGAGCATAAGGATGCCTACAAGTCGCTCGGCGAAGCGCTGCGCCACGGCGGCATCAAGCAGCAGACGCGGGTCAATCTGAAATGGATCGATTCGGAGCAGATCGAGGCCGACGGCGCCGCGACGGTGCTTTCCGATGTCGATGCGATCCTGGTGCCGGGCGGCTTCGGCAAGCGCGGCTTCGAGGGCAAAATTCTGGCGGCCCGCTACGCGCGCGAGCACGGCGTGCCGTACTTCGGCATCTGCTATGGCATGCACGCGGCGGTGATCGACTTTGCCCGCCACGTGGCGAACTTGCCCGAGGCCGATTCCAGCGAGAACGACCGCAATACGCCCGATCCGGTGATCGCGTTGATCACCGAATGGACCACCGCCACGGGCGAAATCGAACAGCGCAGCGATCGCTCCGACCTCGGCGGCACCATGCGCCTGGGTTCGCAGGCGTGCCGCCTCAAGGCCGGCACGCTGGCACGCGAGCTTTACGGCCAGGATGTGATTGCCGAGCGCCATCGCCATCGTTACGAGTTCAACAACCGCTATCGCCAGGCGTTCGAGGATCTGGGGCTGGTGATCTCCGGCAAGTCGATGGACGACCTGCTGGTGGAAATCGTCGAGCTGTCGCCGCAGGCGCATCCGTGGTTCCTGGGTTGCCAGGCGCATCCGGAGTTCACCTCCACGCCGCGCGATGGCCATCCGCTGTTTATCGGGTTTGTCCGCGCCGCACGTGAATACAAGGCCGTGCGCGACGGCCATCGTCTGGCCCAGCAGGAGTCCATCGCATGAAGCTGTGTGGTTTCGAAATCGGGCTGAATCAGCCGCTGTTTTTGATTGCCGGCCCGTGCGTGGTCGAGTCCGAGCAGCTGCAGCTGGACGTGGCGGGCAAGCTGAAGGAGATCACCGGCAAGCTCGGCGTCAACTTCATCTTCAAATCCAGCTTCGACAAGGCGAACCGATCGTCCAGCGAAAGCTTTCGCGGCCCGGGGCTGGAAGAGGGCCTGCGCATTCTCGGCGAAGTGCGCCGCCAGATCGGTGTGCCTGTGCTCACCGACGTTCATGAGTACACGCCGATGGACGAGGTCGCCTCGGTCGTCGACGTGCTGCAGACCCCAGCCTTTCTGTGCCGCCAGACTGACTTTATCCAGAAG
>CBAAAD010000551.1:814-2130 GCA_964658785.1 uncultured Methylobacterium sp. | reverse complement strand
GTCGCCCTTCATCAGGCCAAGCCAGTTGCGGTAAAGATGAACCTTGTCCAGGGCATCCACGGCCGCGACGGAATCCTCGCAGTCGACGATCGTGCTCACGGCCGCCTCCAGCACCACGTCTTTGATGTTGGCCGCATCAGTGCGGCCAATCGCATCGCTGGCGTCGAACTGGATCTCCACGTGCAGGCCGTGATGTTTCAGCAGCACACTTTCGGGAGCGTCAGCGCTTCCGGTGAAGCCCACGAACTGTCCGGGTTCGGCCAAAGCCGTGACGCCCGATTTCAAACTGACGGCCAGCTGCCCGTCTTTCACGCTGTAGGCGGTGGCGTCGGCGTGCGAGCCGGAAACGAGCGGGGCAACCTGATCAAGCAATGCTCGCGCATGCGCAATAACCCGCGCGCCGCGCACAGGATTGTAGCCGGCGGTTTTTTCCGCGCCGCCATCGTCGGCAATGGCGTCGGTACCGTAGAGCGCGTCGTACAGGCTGCCCCAGCGCGCGTTCGCGGCGTTCAGCGCGTAGCGCGAATTGGATAGCGGAACGACGAGCTGCGGGCCGGCCTGCTGCGAGATTTCCGTATCGACGCCAGCCGTGGTGACCTGCACGGCCGATGGCGCGGGGACGAGATAGCCTATGCCTGTCAGAAAATCACGGTACGACGCGACGTCGGTCACGGGTCCCGGATGGGCCTTGTGCCACGCGTCGGGTTCCAGTTGCAGGCGATCACGCTCGGCCAGCAAAGCACGATTTTTCGGCGCGAGGGCGTGGACCAGCGCATCAAACCCCTTCCAGAACGATGCGCTGTCAACGCCCGTACCGGGAAGCGCTTCGCTTTCGATGAAATGGTCGAGGCTGGTGGCCACGGTCAGGCCATGGCGTTGGGTGGTCTGGGTCATAGGTGCGACTCCGGTAGGCAAGGGCAGGGTCAGAGGATGATGTTCAGGCGCCAATGCTCAGCGCACCGGCTTTCGCTATCTGCGCATCCTGATCGGCCTTGACGCCGGAAACGCCGATCGCACCCACGACATGTCCCTGCGCCATCAGCGGCACACCGCCCTCCAGTGAGGTCACCAGCGGCGCGGATAAAAACGCGGTGCGTCCTGCGTTGACCATATCCTCGTACTGCTTGGACTCGCGCCGGCCGAGGGCCGCCGTGCGGGCTTTTTCGACGGCGATGTATGCGCTGATCGGCGCGGCATCATCCAGACGCAGCGATGCGAGCAGGTGGCCGCCGTCATCGACAACGGCAATCGTTACCGGCCAGTGATTGCGCTCGGCCTCGGCGCGCGCCGCGTCGAGGATCTGAGTGGCATCAGTG
>CBAAAD010000551.1:0-804 GCA_964658785.1 uncultured Methylobacterium sp. | reverse complement strand
GCATGGTTTTTTATTTCGTCCGGATCGGGGTAAAGGCTTTTCGTCGGGCAGGGTTGTTCGTCACTATGTTCAGGTCAAACGTTCTTCGACCAGTTCGATCCAATGTTTCACGGGTCCGCGCCCCGCGCTGCCGAGATGCATCTGGCAGCCGATATTGGCAGTGACGATGGCATCGGGCTGGCCGCTCTCGAGCGCGTCGAGCTTGTTGTCGCGCAGAATGGTGGCGAGTTCCGGCTGCGTGATCGAATACGTGCCGGCCGATCCACAGCAAAGATGCGCATCGGGCACGTCGGTCAATTCGAAGCCGAGCCGCCTGAGCACACCCTCAACCGAGCCGCCCAGTTTCTGCGCATGCTGCAGGGTGCACGGGCAATGAAACGCGACGCGCGACGGAGCACCTGCGGGCAGTGATTCCAGCGGCTCGACGCTGAGCAGTTCGCCAATGTCTCGAGCGATGGCGCTGACGCGGCGGGCCTTTTCGGCGTAGGCCGGATCATGGCGCAGCAGGTGACCATACTCCTTGACGAAAGCGCCGCAGCCGCTGGCCGTCTGCACGATGGATTCGGCACCGGCCTCGATCGCCGGCCACCAGGCGTCAATGTTGCGACGTGCCCGCTCAAGCCCCACGGTCTGCGCATTGAGATGGTAGTCCATCGCACCGCAGCAGCCCGCGGCGGGGGCGTTTTCGATGCTGATGCCCAGCCGATCGAGCACGCTCGCCGCGGCGGCATTGGTTTCCGGCGACAGCGACTGCTGCACGCAACCCTCCAGCATCAGTACGCGACGCGCGTGCCGCGCGACCGG
>CBAAAD010000550.1:1595-2139 GCA_964658785.1 uncultured Methylobacterium sp. | reverse complement strand
GGCGAAAACGGCGCGGGCAAATCCACCCTGATGAAAGTGCTGACCGGCGTGCACAAGGCCGATGCCGGCGATATCAAGGTGGACGGCCAAACGGTATCGATCCACTCCACGACCGACGCCGAAAAGCACGGCATCGCCATCATCCATCAGGAACTCAACCTGATCCCCCATCTGAGCGTGACGGAGAATCTTTTCCTCGGTCGCGAACTGAATACGCTCGGCGTGCTGCATCGACGCGCCATGCGCAAACGCGCGCGCGAATGGCTTGCCCAGGTCGGCATGCAGTCGATCGATCCGGATATGCCGGTAGCGCGGCTGTCGGTGGGCCAGCAGCAGATGGTGGAGATCGCCAAGGCGCTGGGTCAGAACGCCCGCGTGCTGATCATGGACGAGCCCACCGCCGCGCTGAGCGAGCGCGAGACGGACACGCTGTTCGCGCTCATCCGCGAGCTGCGTACCAAGGGAACGGGCATCGTCTATGTATCGCATCGCATGGAAGAAATCTTCGTGCTGTGCGACCGCATTTCCGTGCTGCGCGACGGTC
>CBAAAD010000550.1:0-1585 GCA_964658785.1 uncultured Methylobacterium sp. | reverse complement strand
GGCACCCGCCCGATTCCCGGCCTGAGCCTGGACGAGGTCGTGCAGATGATGGTGGGGCGCAGCCTGGAGGCGCGTTTCCCCACCCGCGACGTCACCCCCGGAAGGGTTTTGCTGAAAGTCGAGCATCTCGGCGACAAGCACGTGCACGACATCAGCTTCGAACTGCGCGCTGGCGAGGTGCTGGGCGTGGCCGGCCTGATGGGTGCCGGCCGCACCGAGCTGGCGCGCCTGCTGTTCGGACTGGACAAGGCCAGCGAAGGCCGTGTGCTGCTCGACGACGAGCCGATCCACACACGCACACCGGTGCAGGCGATCAAGGCTGGGCTGGGCTTTGTGACCGAGGACCGCAAGGCGCAGGGGCTGGTGCTGGATCTGAGCCTGCGCGAGAACATCAGCCTGCCGCGCGTGCCCGCGCACGCGGGCGTCATCGATCGCGCCGCGGAAAAACGCCAGACCAGGGGCCTGATCGAGCAGCTGAAAATCCGCACGCGCGATATGGAGCTGCCGGCTCGCGCGCTGTCCGGCGGCAACCAGCAAAAAGTGGTGCTGGCCAAATGGCTGGCACTGAAGCCGCGCGTGCTGATTCTCGATGAGCCCACTCGCGGTGTGGACGTCGGCGGCAAGGCCGAGATCTATCAGATCATCAACCAGCTGGCGGCCAACGGCGTGGCGATCCTGATGATTTCCTCCGAGCTGCCCGAAGTGCTGGCGATGAGCGATCGCATCCTGGTGATGCATGAGGGTCGCGCCAGCGCCCTGCTGGATGCCGCTACGGCCACCCAGGAAACCGTAATGCTTGCCGCCACCGGCGGCCACTGACCATGACGAGTACGAATGCAATGACGAGCAGATTTTCTTTTGGCAACGGCGCCGCGCTGCTGCAGCGGCTGGGCTCGGTGATCGGGCTGCTGCTGCTGATCATCGCCTTGAGCGTGCTGAGCCCGGACTTCCTCAACGCGGGCAACTTGCTCACCGTGCTGCGCCAGGTGTCGATCAACGCGCTGATCGCCTTCGGCATGACCTTCGTGATACTGGCCGGCGGGATCGATCTGTCGGTAGGCGCGATACTCGCCTTTACCGGCGCGATCACCGCAGGCGTGATGGCGGCCGGCCATGGCATGGCGCTGGCGATCAGCGTGGGCCTCGGACTCGGCCTGCTGCTGGGTGTGATCAACGGCGTGCTGGTGTCGTGGGGGCGCGTCGCCCCGTTCATCGCCACGCTCGGCACCATGACGCTGCTGCGCGGACTGACGCTGTCGTACACGCAGGGCCAGCCGATCGGCGTCAGCAACAGCAGCTTCGCCCTGCTCGGCGACGGGTATATCGCGCACCTGATTCCCAATCCGGTGGTGTGGATGTTCATCGTGTTTGTCGTCTGCGCGTTTCTGCTGCGTGGCACCGTGTTCGGTCGCCACGTGTTCGCGCTGGGCGGCAATGAGGAAGCGGCGCGACTGTCGGGCGTGCGCATCAACGCGATGAAGCTGGGCGTTTACGGTTTATCGGGTCTGCTGTCGGCGTTTGCCGGCATCGTGCTCACCTCGCGCCTGTATTCGGCGCAGGCCACCGCCGGCAGCGGCTACGAGCT
>CBAAAD010000549.1:0-2145 GCA_964658785.1 uncultured Methylobacterium sp. | reverse complement strand
ATTCGACGGACTCGAGCCGCTGAAAGCGCAGATGGATCACGACGCCCGCATGGCGCGCGAGCTGCTCGGCATGAATCCGCGCCTGGTCGAAGCTTGAACTTCCGCGAACCAATAGCCTCCGACGAGGTTCGGTTTGCTGCTGATTTTCGAAAGATATACAATCACCGACGTATATCCAAGCGAGGACGTCTCATGCAGGTTTCCAAGTGGGGCAACAGTCTTGCGATCCGGCTGCCTGCCGTGGTGGTGGAGGCGCTCAAGCTCAAGGACGGTGACGATGTCGAAGTTCACGTCGCCGGTGCGCGCGTGTTCGAAGTAAAGAAAACGCCCGGCAAGCAGGAACTGCTGCAGCGACTGCACAAGTTCCGCGGACGGCTGCCCGCCGATTTCGTGTTCGATCGTGACGCGACGCATGAGTCACGGTAGGGTTTTTATCGACAGCAAGGCTTTCATCGACAGCAACGTCGCGCTTTATCTGCTTTCGGCCGATACCGCCAAGGCCGATCGCGCCGAGGCGGTGATCGCTGCCGGCGGAGTGATCAGCGTGCAGGTGTTGAATGAAATAACCAGCGTGACGCGCCGCAAGCTGGGCATGTCGTGGGACGAAACCAACGAAGTGCTTGCAGGCTTGCGCGCAGCTTGCCCGGTGGAACCACTGACGACACAAACCCACGATACCGGCCGGCGCCTGGCCGAGCGTTACGGGCTGTCGGTGTATGACGCGATGATCGCTTCCTCGGCGCTGCTGGCCGGCTGCGATCGACTTTATTCGGAAGACATGCAGCATGGGATGTTGATGGATGGAACGCTGCAGATCTGCAATCCGTTTCTTGCATCTGCCTGATGACCCCACATGACAGGCTTTCATTCCACACCAGGGGATGAGGGTACGCACTCCTGCCGGCGCGCCGCTTACCAGCGCACCAACTACGCCACCTGACGATCACTACGCAATGACCCACGACTACAAAAGCACCATCAACCTGCCGCAGACGGATTTCCCGATGCGCGGCGATCTGCCCAAGCGCGAGCCCGGCTGGCTGGCCGAGTGGGAGAAGGTGGATCGCTATGCGCAGATTCAGAAGGTCACCGCCGGTCGCCCGATGTTCGTGCTGCACGATGGCCCGCCGTACGCCAACGGCGTGATCCATCTCGGTCATGCGATCAACAAGATTCTCAAGGACATTGTGGTGAAGTCCAAGCTGCTGGCCGGCTTTCATGCGCCGTACGTGCCGGGTTGGGATTGCCACGGCATGCCGATCGAAATCCAGATCGAGAAGCAGTTCGGCAAGGGCCTGCCGCCGGCCGAGGTGCAGGCCAAGGCGCGTGCCTACGCCACCGTGCAGATCGACAAGCAGAAGGCCGATTTCAAGCGTCTGGGCGTGCTCGGCGAGTGGGATCGGCCGTACCTCACCATGGATCACGGCAACGAGGCCGGTGAAATCCGCGCGCTCGCCGAAATGCTGCGCAAGGGCTACATCTACCGCGGCCTGAAGCCGGTCAACTGGTGCTTCGACTGCGGCTCGGCGCTGGCCGAGGCTGAGGTGGAATACGAGGACAAGACCGACATCGCGATCGACGTAGGTTTCGCGTTCGACGATCCGTCTGCCGTGGCCAGGGCGTTCGGGCTCGACGCGCTGCCCAGGCCCACCGGCCAGATCGTGATCTGGACGACCACGCCGTGGACCATTCCGTCCAACCAGGCGCTGAACCTGCATCCGGAATTCAGCTACAGCCTGGTAGATACCGCGCGCGGTCTGCTGATACTCGCCACCGAACGCGTCGAGGAATGTCTGAAGACCTACGGTCTGGACGGCCAAATCGTCGCCTCGGTGCCGGGGCAGGCGCTGGCCGATCTGCGCTTCCGTCATCCGCTGTATGCGGTGGACCCGGGCTACGCGCGCACCGCGCCGGTGTACTTCGCCGATTACGTGACGCTTGATACGGGCACCGGCGTGGTGCATTCGGCGCCGGCCTACGGCGTGGAGGATTTCATTTCCTGCAAGGCCCACGGCATGGCGGATGACGACATCATCAGTCCGGTGATGGGTAACGGTGTCTACGCCTCGTCGCTGCCGCTGTTCGGCGGGCAGTTTTTGTGGAAGGCCAATCCGCAGATCGTCGAGGTGCTCGAGCAGGCCGGCT
>CBAAAD010000548.1:0-2147 GCA_964658785.1 uncultured Methylobacterium sp. | reverse complement strand
GTAGCGATCGGTCCCGAGCGCGATGGTCAGCGGATCGACAACGCGCTGGTCACCCTGCTCAAGGGCGTGCCCAAGAGCATGATCTACCGGCTGCTTCGCACCGGGCAGGTGCGCGTGAATGGCAAACGCGCCAAACCCGACACCCGTCTCGCCGATGGCGATATGCTGCGGGTTCCGCCGGTTCGCGTGGCCGAGCGGCCCGAGGGCAGGGGGCCTGCGACGGGCATGGTGGCCCAGGTGGCTGACGCCATCATCTTCGAAGACAAGCACTTCCTCGTCATCGACAAGCCCTCCGGCATCGCCAGTCACGGCGGCAGCGGTGTCAGCCACGGCGCCATCGAGCTGCTGCGCGCCGCGCGGCCGCAGGAGCACCTCGAGCTGGTGCACAGGCTCGATCGCGATACCAGCGGTGTGCTGGTGTTTGCTAAGACTCGCTCAGGGCTGACCGGACTGCAGGAGCTTATCCGCGGCGGCGAAGTCACCAAGCAGTACCTTTGTTTGATGCTCGGACACCCGTCAAAGGCCAAGTTTGACGTCAACGCGCCGTTGCTCAAGTCAGTCATGCAGGGCGGCGAGCGGATGGTGCGGGTAGCCGACAATGGCAAACCGTCACTGACGTTTTTCCGTGAAATGGAGCAGTACCCGGCCGCGCGTCTTATGCAGGCGCAGCTCGGCACGGGGCGCACTCATCAGATCCGCGTGCATGCCGCCCATATCGGACACCCGGTTGCGGGTGATCCGAAGTACGGCGATAAAGAGATGAACAAGCGGTTCAAGGACATGGGCCTGAACCGGTTGTTCCTGCACGCGGCCCACCTGAGCTTCGAGCTGGAAGATCGCTCATACAGTTTTTCCGCCCCGCTGCCGGACGACCTCAAGGACTTTCTCGACGTGCTGGCCGTCAAAGGCAAGCGGCTGATCTACACGCTGCCGAAGTCCCGCACCGACTTTTAACTAGCGTGCCAGCAACTGTTCGACCCGCGCCGCGCAGATGAAGTCGTTCAGCGACAGGCCGCCGACATCGTGGGTTGACCACAGCAGCTGGCAGTGGCCGTAGCCCGCCTCGATATCGGGATGGTGATCTTCATGGTTGGCCATGTAGCCCACGGCGTTGATAAAGCCCAGCGTATGGCGGAAGTCGTCGAACTTGAAGTCCTTGATGATGGCCTGCTTGTCGTCGGTGAGCTTCCACCCCGGCAGCTGTTTGAGCAGCGCAGCCACTTTTTCGGCATCCAGCGCGTGTTCCTTGCCCTTCAGTGGCTGGCAATGCTGCGTGGCGAGATCGTTGGCTGTCATGGGTATCTCCGGCAAATGTCTGGGATGCGAAGCGTCGAGTGTGAATGCCGGAAAGTCAAAGGCGCGCATCGGTCGCGAAACAGGACTAAAATGGTGCTGTTTCGCCTGCTCCAGATGACAGGCTTTGATCAGATTTTTGCGGAGTAGACATGATCGAGATTTCTGAGCGTGCCCAACAGCATTTTCTGCGGCTTTTATCGCAGCAGGGCGGCGACGGCATGAGCATCCGGCTCCGGGTCACCCAGCCGGGTACGGCGGGGGCCAACTGCGAGCTGGAATTTTGCGAGCTGGCGGATCTGCAGGGCGGTGAATGGACCATCGAATGCAAAGGCTTTGATTTCCACATCGATGGTGACAGCGCCCGCTGGCTGGAAGGCGCCACGATCGACTTCGAAACCAACCCGACCGGCGGCCAGCTCAATATCCGTGCGCCGAAGATCAAAGGTGATGTGCCCGGTGCCGAGTCCGGTCTCATCGAGCGCGTGCGCTACGTGCTCGATGCCGAGATCAACCCGCAGCTGGCCTCGCACGGCGGCCGAGTGACGCTGCTGGAAATCGATGCGGAAGGTGTTGTTCTGCTGCAGTTCGGTGGCGGCTGCCACGGCTGCGGCATGGTCGACGTGACGCTCAAGCAGGGCGTGGAAAAGACCTTGCGCGAACGCGTGCCCGAAATCACGGCCGTGCGTGATGCCACCGACCATGCCGGTGGCGAAAAGCCCTATTACAGCAAGACGGAAGGCCAGTTGGCGCTGGGTTGAGCCATTCTTGCGGCATCGTCAGCAAGATTTGCTAAATAGAGAAGGCCCGCAATCGCGGGCCTTCTCTATTTGTCGCCGGTCAACAGCTGGGCT
>CBAAAD010000547.1:0-2159 GCA_964658785.1 uncultured Methylobacterium sp. | reverse complement strand
CTTTGGACCAGAATCTGTAGATGAGCGTTGGGTTCATCGCGCCGAGCGCGCTAAGCAATCCATCAGGCACTTGATCGAACACGCGGCGAAGCGTTGAGCCTCGTGGCTGCTCCAGCTCCAGCGTACATCGAAGCGCGGCAACCCCCAAATTCCGATACTTGAAACTGGACTCGCGCAAAAGTTTCTCTATTTTGAACTTGTCCAAAGGTTCGCAATCGTAAAATGCGATTCCACGGCGCCAACGCAAGTATGGCGAGCGCCAGTGACGCGGCAACCAACTGAGAAAGGCAAGTTGGTAGTGCGGTTCGACCAGCATCCAGCGGTTCGGTACAGCAAGATAACCGCTTCCATTTGGACGAAGCACGCGGCGCAGCTCGGCAAGGTGCGCGCGCTGCGCTTCCTCCTCGCCGACATGCTCGATAACGTGGTTACTCAGCACCACATCGAAGCTTTCGTCGGCAAAAGGTAGCTGCGTGCCGTGAACTTGGTGAAAACAGTAGCCGTCGGTGACCAACCGATTGTCGTAGATGTCCACGGCGTCCACTTCACAGTCGAGAGTTGGATGCGTGCCAAAGTAATTGGCAATACCGCCTGAGCCGGTTCCCACTTCAAGCATTCGAATGGGTTGAGGGCGGCTGGCGAGATTCAGCAACCGCTCTATCTTCAAACCTTTCAAGCGGCGCGACGGAAGATCGAGCACGGCATGCGGCTGGCGGCTCTTATCGTTGATGGACGGGGATATTCCATCCGCTTGATCATGTGTTGGCAGGTCAGACATTACGTGAACCCAGCAAGCCGAGCAGGCGCGCGCCGAATAGCGGCCAAGTCTTCGTCGCCGCAAACGCGCGACATGAAACAATGCTTGCCTCTCCCCTCGCACGCGCCAAGTGCTGTGTCACCGCCGCCGTAAAAGCAACATAGTCCCCTGCTTCGATCAGCGCCCCTGTCAACCCGTTTTGAACGGCATCAGAAACTCCGCCAACTTTGAAAGCGACGGTAGGTAAACCATGAGCAGCTGACTCCAATGCGACCATGCCAAAACCCTCTACATCCCCGGGCAGATCAAGGACCGGAAAAACGTGCAGGCTGGCAGCCTGAAACGCCTCGCTGAGTCCAGCATCATCGCATCGGCCGAGAAATCTAATGTTTTTCTCTACGTGGTGAGCACGGGCCGCAACAAGAATGCGTTCGCGCTCAGAACCGGACCGTGCGTGGAGCGCATCGATGGCCTCTTCGCCGATCACGACCAGCAGCACTTCGGAATTCTGCGAAACGATCGAAGGCAGAGCCTTGCTGACAAACTCCACCAGACCTTTGCGCTGAGTGAGGCGTCCTACAGAAAGCAGCAGTGGACGGGATCCAAAGCCGTGCTGGCGGCGAAAATCTCTTCCGGCCTCAGGATCGAGATCGGGCAAATCTGTTCCCGGATGAAGCACGTGGGTGACGGCCGAGCCAACGCCGCGGCCGTGGGCTAGTGCAGCTGTGTTTGCACTGTTCACCAGGACAAGGTCGCACCGTCGAATAAACGGTAGCCACAACGACTGATAGGCGCGGCTGGGCGCGACGATGTCGAGCCCATGAAGGTAGACCGCAGCTCTACCGCCCGCGAGCCGGGCCGCTGCCCATGCAATGGGAGCCGTGAGACCACTCCCGGCAATGACCCAGGTAGGCTTGCACCGCACGGCGAAGCGCAGCGCGTTAAACAGGGTTGCCAGCAGAAAAACTGGCAGCGGCTTGACCCGATTTTGCTTCACTTCCGTGGCCGGCCCCGCATATTGACCGCTTCCGTCAGGACCACAAAGAGCTGTTCGCCAAGCAGGCTGCAGGGCACTGAGCATGCGATGGTTGAGCTTTTCCATACCGCCCAGCAATGGCGGGAAATTACGTGTCACTAGCAGGACCAGCGGCGCGGATTTCGTGATGCCGCGGTCAGACATTGCGTCGGTACATCAACCCGGTGATCTGCTCAGATACCAAACCGATCAAAAACACGATCACCGCCGCGCTCCACATCAGAGTACTGCCGTTGGTCAGTCTGCCCTGATGAAGAAAGGTCCAGACATAGTTCGCGCACCCAAGCAGAAAAAACAGAGCGCTAGCCGGAACAAAAAGCTTCAACGGCGAATACAGCGTGGCGATCTTGAAGATGATCAGCAGGA
>CBAAAD010000546.1:0-2163 GCA_964658785.1 uncultured Methylobacterium sp. | reverse complement strand
GGCAGCCTTCGCCTTGTTCGCGGCCTTGGCAGCAGCGGCGGCAGCCACGTCTTCCTTGATGCGGGCAGCCTTGCCTTCCAGACCACGCAGGTAATACAGCTTGGCGCCGCGGACCTTGCCCTTGCGCTTCACGGTGACCGAATCGATCGCCTGGCTGTGCGACTGGAACACACGCTCCACGCCGGTGCCGTGCGAAATCTTGCGCACGGTAAAGGCCGAATGCAGGCCGCGGCTGCGACGGGCGATGACGATACCCTCGAACGCCTGCACGCGCTCGCGGTTGCCTTCCTTCACCTTGACGTTGACGACCACGGTATCGCCGGGGCCGAATTCCGGCAGCTGGCGGGTAATCTGCTCGGCTTCGAACTGTTCAATGATCTTGTTCATGGCAACCTCTGGGTTTTTGCGCTCATCCCTGATCGCAAGAATCAATCAGCGGCCATCCATGGCCGCACTATTTAATTTCGAGCCGTCACGTATTCGCGACGGAATTCATCTAGCAGCGCACGGGATTCAGCATCCAGTACCTGCTGAGCCAACAGCTCCGGGCGGCGCAACCAGGTTCGTCCCAGCGACTGCTTGTGGCGCCAGCGGGCAATGGCCGCATGGTCACCGGAAAGCAGAACCTCCGGTACCGAACCCAGCGCATCGTGCACCGGTTTCGCATAGTGCGGACAATCGAGCAGGCCATCCGAGAATGAATCCTGCTCAGCCGACTGCGCATCGTTCAATGCACCGTCCTGCAAGCGACCCACCGCGTCGATGATCACCGCCGCCGCCAGCTCGCCACCCGACAGCACATAATCGCCGATCGACAGTTCCTCGTCGACCTCATGCGCCAGCAGACGTTCGTCCACACCTTCGTAACGCCCGCAAAGCAGAGCGATGCGCGGCAGCTTTGCCAGCGCTTCTACCCTACCCTGCGTCAGCCGCGCTCCTTGCGGACTGAGATAAATCACGTGCGCCGGTTCCGGCGCCGCATCGCGGACAACCTCAAGGGTTTTACGCAACGGTTCAATCAACATCACCATACCCGGACCGCCGCCGTAAGAGCTGCTGTCCACCGTACGGTGCCTGTCGGTCGTGTAGTCGCGCGGGTTCCAGGCTTCCACCTGCAGCAGCTTGCGTTGCTGCGCGCGTCCTACCACACCTACCGCAGCACACTCGCGCACGAAGTCGGGAAACAGAGTAACGACGTCGATGCGCACGATGCTTGACCTCGGTATTGGCGTCTTGCGTTCCCCATTCCGATCTTGCCAGCCGGCAATCTCAGAATTCAGGATCCCAATCCACCACCATGCGCTTTGTGGAGATGTCCACCGAGCGCACGTACGAACCCTGGATAAAAGGAATGAGACGCTCGCGCGCACCATCCCGCACTACCACGACGTCATTGGCGCCGGTCGCAAACAGGTGACTGACTCGACCCAGCGGCACATCTTCCGTGGTAACGACCTCAAGACCCTCGAGATCGACCCAGTAATACTCATCCTTGCCGGGCGGCGGCAGCTGCTCTCGAGCGACGTGGATATCCATGCCGATCAGCGCGGCGGCCTGCTCGCGATCGTCGATGCCGGGCAGTTGGGCCACCATGCCCTTGCCCTGCTGACGACCTTTCGCGCCCGCGATCTGCGTTTCCGAGCCGGACTCTGTGCTGAGCAGCCACGGCTGGTAATCGAAGATCTTCATACGTGGCTCGGCCCAGGATTCGATCTTGAGCCAACCCTGCACGCCGTACAGTCCGACGATGCGTCCGATAAGGACGCGCCGACCGGATTCACTCACGCTCAGGCAGCCTGCTGCTTACCGGCTTCCTTCACCAGCGCGGCAACTTTGTCGCTCAGCTGTGCGCCCTTGCCGACCCATTCCTTGACGCGATCGACGTTCAGCTCAAGGCGCTTGTCCTTGCCTGCCGCAACCGGGTTGTAGTAGCCGATGTTCTCGATGTTGCGGCCGTCGCGCTTGTTGCGCTGATCGGTGACGACAACGTGGTAGAACGGACGGCCCTTGGCGCCGCCGCGCGAAAGACGAATCTTAACCATAGTAAAGCTCCAGAATTGCCGGATATCGGCAGGCGCACGAGAGACGTGCGCGGTAAACGGGGCATTTTAGCGGTTTTTCGCCAAAAGGGAATAGCTGGGTGAAACGGGGAACGGGGAACGG
>CBAAAD010000545.1:0-2164 GCA_964658785.1 uncultured Methylobacterium sp. | reverse complement strand
CGCTGGACAAGCACCCGCTGCGCCTGGGCATGTCGGTGACGGTGGACGTGGGTCTGCACGACCAGGACGGTCCGACCCTCTCACAGCATTCGCCAACCAAGCCGGTTTTCAGCACCGACGTCTACAAGCAGCAGCTGGCCAACGCCGACCTGGAAATTGCCAAGGTCATCCACGCCAACATGGCTGGCAACAACTGATCGCATCCTTCGCCATCGGCGTGGAAGTGGCTGCGCCGCTTTCCGCTGATGGCGACGCGCCCGACACTCATCACTGACGCAGATCCTCATGGCTGAAGCATTTCGTCCACCCAACCTTGCACTGAGCACGATCGGCCTGTCGCTGGCCACGTTCATGCAGGTGCTGGACACCACCATTGCCAACGTGTCGCTGCCGACCATCGCCGGAAACCTCGGCGTGAGCAGCGATCAGAGCACGTGGGTGATCACCTCGTTCGCGGTGAGCATGGCCATCTCGCTGCCGCTGACGGGCTTTCTCACGCGCCGCTTCGGCGAGGTGAAGCTGTTTGTCTGGAGCACGCTGCTGTTTGCGCTTACCTCGTTTCTGTGCGGCATTTCGCAGAGCATGGGCATGCTGATCATGTTCCGCGCCATCCAGGGTGCGGTGGCCGGCCCGATGTATCCGATCACGCAGAGCATGCTGATCGGCATCTATCCGCCGGAAAAACGCGGCATGGCGCTGGCGCTGCTGGCGATGGTCACGGTGGTGGCGCCGATCGCCGGTCCGATTCTCGGCGGCCTGATTACCGACAACTATTCGTGGCCGTGGATCTTCTTCATCAACGTGCCGATCGGCATTTTTGCCAGCATGGTGGTGGCGAACCAGATGAAGGGCCGCGTCGAGCAGCTGCAGCGGCCGAAGATCGACTACGTCGGCCTGATCACCCTGATCATCGGCGTGGGTGCGCTGCAGATCGTGCTGGACAAGGGCAACGACGAGGACTGGTTCAGCTCCAACTTCATCATCATCACCAGCATCATTTCGGCCATTGCGCTGATCGTGTTCGTGATCTGGGAAATGACCGACAAGGATCCGATCGTCGATCTGCGGCTGTTCCGCCATCGCAACTTTCGCTACGGCACGCTGGCGCTGGTGCTGGCCTACGCCGCGTTCTTTGCGATCGGCCTGCTGGTGCCGCAGTGGCTGCAGCGTAACCTGGGTTACACCGCGACCTGGGCGGGTTACGCCACGGCGCCGCTGGGCATTATTCCGGTGCTGCTGACGTTCGTCGTGGGCAAATACGCCACGCGTTTCGACCTGCGCCTGCTGGCATCGGGCGCATTTCTGGTGATGGGCGCCACCTGCTTCATGCGCTCGGATTTCTACCTCGACATCGACTTCTACCACGTGGCGGTCGTGCAGCTGATACAGGGCCTGGGCGTGGCGCTGTTCTTCATGCCGGTGCTGACCATTCTGCTGTCGGATCTGAAGCAGAACGAGATCGCCTCCGGCTCCGGACTGGCCACGTTCCTGCGCACGCTGGGCGGCAGTTTTGCGGCCTCACTCACCACCTTTCTGTGGGACCGTCGCGCGATCGTGCATCACGAGCAGCTGGCCGAAGGCATCACGCCGTACAGCCCCACCGCGCAGACGGCCATCGCCCAGCTGGGACATGGCGATTCGACCACGGGCAGCTCGATGATCAACAACATGATCACCCAGCAGGGCTATCAGATCTCGTTCAACGAGGTGTTCCACGTGCTGGGCTGGGTCTTTCTGTCGCTGATCGTGGTGATCTGGCTGGCGCGCCCGCCGTTCGCGGCAAAAGCTGGCCCGGCAGCGGGCGGGCACTGATGCGCTTTGCTGTCGGCAATCTGCGATGCCAGTCCGACGGCCAATCACTCGGGCAACACTTGCGGTAAGCGAGCATTCACTTTGAAGCGACGCGTCATTGAAAACCATGGCGCAAATTATTTCCGAAACCACGGACTTGCCATGCCTCTCTTTCAGAAAGTTCTGCGCTCCATCCTCGCCGTTGCCCTGGTCGGCGCGGCCCTTCCGGCTGCCGCTGCCACGTTTGAGGTCGAAGCCGGCCGCAGTTATTCCAACAGTCACGGCACGCCGGCCGTGTTCGTTGAAGGCGTGTTTGATGCCCAGCCGATCGGCAGCAGCAACGTCACCTGGGCACCGGACGTGTCGCTGGGCT
>CBAAAD010000544.1:0-2167 GCA_964658785.1 uncultured Methylobacterium sp. | reverse complement strand
ACTGCGCCTGCTCGCCGAACACGGCGGCGAGGTAAGGCGCGTACGCACTGATGTCCGGCGCCATCACCACGATGTGGCGATGCTGCAGGTTCGGCTCGTCGGCCAGCGCGCGCAGCAGGGTGTTCTTCAGCACCTCCAGCTCGCGTAGCCGCGTGTGGCACGCGTGCACGCGCAGGCTGGCGTCGTCGCGCAGGGCGGGCAGCACGTCTTCGGCGCGTTCGCCGCTGTCTATCGACTCGCGCACCGCTTCACCAACCAGCTCCGGCTGCAGGCAACGGATGCTGGACTGCAGCTGGGCGAGCAGCGAGGTGTCGCCGGGCAGCGGTTCGGCCTCGTCGAGCGGATCTCGCTCGTCGATGGCGTCGCAGTCATCCAGGGTCAGGCAGAAATCCTGGGCGATGCGACCGAGCGCCACCAGCAGGGGATGGCCGACCTCGAAATACAGCGCGTCGGGATCGTCCTGCCGCTCCAGCAGAAAACGCTGCCGGCGCAGATAAACCCAGTGCTCGCGGCACGGGTCTGGGAAATACAGATGCACCGGCCGATGCAGCGCGCAGGCCTGCAGTGCGGCAAGCACGTCCGGCGGCAGATGGCTGATGCCGAACACGTGCAGCGGCGTGCTGTCCTGGGCGCGCTCGGCCTGCAGCGCATTGAGCAAGGCGCTGCTGCGTTGCGCGCGATGCGGTCGGTTGATGGCGTGCTGTACCTGCCGCCACAGCGCCGCCTGCCAGTCCCGCGCGTGCTTGCCGGGGTGCTGCTCCCAGTCGAGAATCCAGTCGGGCCGGTAGGTGAGGTATTGCGTGTAGACGCCAGCCAGGTATTCGGCGAGCTGAAAGCGGCGGCGTGCGGAATCATCGCCGGCCAGGTACGCGCTGACTTCGGCTGATCCCAGCGTCGGCAGCGCCATCAGCAGCCGCCAGCGCAGCACCTCGCTGCGGTAGGCACCGCCGATCAGCGCCTCGTCGCCCAGCGTGCGGCGCGCCACGCGTTCGAACCACTGCCACGGCAAAATCATCTCGATATTCGCCGCGATGCCGTGGCCGCCGTGGGGGCTGGGCCGATGCGCAAAGCGGCCCAGCAGCCAGCGTTTCAGGCCTGGATGTGCCACCACCACGGTTTGCGCGGTCAGCGGATTGGCCGGCCGCTCGGCTTCGAGCAGCGCGGCCAGGGTATCGGCCAGCCGCTCGGTGCGGCTGCCGCGGTGCACGATCAAGCCGCCAGCGTTTGAATTCATGCGTGCAGCCTAAGGTATGTCGGTCTCATCCAGCGACACAGGATACCGATGCGATCGATGGTTGGCCTGGAATGCGTGCAGGAGGCGAGTGCGCCTCGGGCGGCATGGGCTGTTTTGGCGGTGCATAAAATGGCGCTGCACTTTCACCCTATCGCTGAAGGTCTGCACCGGAACGATGGAAGCATGAAATCGCTTCAATGCGCCCTGGACAGGGTTGCCAACTTGAAAGCAGCCTGCCTTTGCATCGATCGGGGCATTGTCTCGAACGCGTATGCTCGTTTTCATTGGCGTCCCGACAATCCTTATGCTGGCTCCTCTGATGTCCACTGCAAGATTCGGGCACGATGTGGGGTATAAGTAATCAGGGGATACGTCATGTCGAGTCTGGAACAGGCACGTGGTGAACTGCGAGAGCGCTTTTATCAAAGCGTGGCAGAGACCCTGACGCTGTTGCATACCGCTCCCGGCTACGACCGCCGACTGGCGATGGTGGAAATCACCCGCATTCTCTCCTCTATCATCGACCTGCCGCTGGTGTGGATCGGGCGGCGCGAGCCGGATCGCTATGTGATCGAAATGGTAGCCGCCGGGGGGGCTGCCGCCGATTACGCTTCCAAACTCCAGCTAAGTACGGACGAAAATCAAGCGGGCGGCGGTGGACCGCTCGCGCTGGCGTATCGCCAGGGCGGCGCGCGCGTTACCGCCGTCGATGATGCGGCCTTTGCGCCGTGGCGCGATGCGGCCGCGCTGTATGACTTTGGCTCCATCATTTGCGCGGTATCGAGCACACGCGATGGCGGGCAGTTGAGCCTGGCCGCCTATGCGCGCGACGACGGTCCGGCGCTGAACGACGAGCTGCTGGACTGGGCGCAGCGCCTTGTCGAGGAGCTGGCGCGCTTCTGGGATCATCAGGGTCTGCTCGAACGCAATATA
>CBAAAD010000543.1:0-2170 GCA_964658785.1 uncultured Methylobacterium sp. | reverse complement strand
CTTGCCCGCTGCGGCAGCGGCTGGCGGTTGCGCGCCCGGGCGTTTGAATGGCCGTCTGAATGGCTGCGCGAAGCTTGGTGCGTAGCCCTGGCGACGCCATGGAAAGCAGGTCATGACTGGGCTGTCCTCCGGCCACCTGCAGGTAGCGGTCGGTCGGGCCGAGGTGGTAGACGCATTCGTGCTTCAGGGTGATCAACACCGCCGCCGGCGCAAACGAATCCATCACCGTGCGGCGGCACAGTTCGGCCAATGCCGCCTGCCGCAGCATGCTCTGACTCTGGCCTGCGCGGGATCTTGAGGGTGCGTCGTCATGGGCGCCCAGTAAAAAACCGAGCTCGCCCGGATGGCTGTGGCCGATCCGGCGATAGAGGCGCTCCGGTTTGGAAATCACCTCGAAGCGCCCGTCGACATGGCCGGCGGTTTCCGAACTTCCCAGCAGCAGGACGCCGTTGGCGCGCAGGGCAAAATGAAAAAGCGTAATCACTTTTGCCTGCGCGTCCGTATCGAGATAGATCAGCAGGTTTCGACAAGAGACCATGTCCAGCCGCGAGAACGGCGGGTCGGTGAGCACATCCTGCACGGTGAATACCACGGCGGCGCGCAGCTCGGGCAAAACACGGTAACCGTGCTCGTCGCGCGAGAAAAACCTGTTGAGTCGATCTTCCGATACCTCCGCGGTGATGGTCGGCGGATACAGGCCTTCGCGCGCGCTGGCGACGGCATCGGGGTCGACATCGGACGCGAACACCTGCAGCTTGACGTGGCTTCCGGCCGAGCTGATGGCCTCGCGAAAGAGCATGGCCAGGGAATACGTTTCCTCGCCGGTGCTGCAGCCGGCAACCCAGATGCGCAGCGGTTGATCGGAGGTGTGCGACCTGATCATCTGCGGGATGGTGCTGGCGGCCAGCGCGTTGAACACCTCGGTGTCGCGAAAGAACCGGGTCACGTTGATCAGCAGATCCTTGGCGAGCAGCTCGGCCTCGTTGTCGTCCTTGCGCAGTACCTGCAGATACTGCTCCATGTCGCCAGGTTCGTCCGTGGCGATCAGCATGCGACGTTCGATGCGACGCTCGAGCGTGCCTTTCTTGTAAAGGCGAAAATCGTGCGTGGTCTTTTCGCGCAGCAGATCGATGATCGCGGCCAGGCCGTTGTCCTTGCTGGTCGACACGGGCACGTGCGGGCCGCTGGGCTGTGCCGGCAACGCCTTGTCGTACGTCGCCAGTGCCGCGGGCATCGTGTCGATCACCAGCACGCTGTCGACCATGCCGGTGAGTACGGCGTTGCGCGGCATGCCGTCATAAGCCGCTTCCTTCGGCTCCTGCACAAGCACCAGGCCGCCGTTTCGCTTGATCGCTTTCAGCCCGATGCTGCCATCCGCACCGGTACCCGAGAGGGTTATACAGACGGCGCGCGGGCCGTACGCCTCCGCGATCGATTGCAGCAAGAAATCAAACGGCAGACGCGCGCCGTGACGTACGGGCGGCTGCGACAGCTGCAGTGCGCCATCGTCCACGGCCAGATAGGTGCCCGGTGGAATCACGTACAGCTGATCGGGCTCGATGCGCATGCCGGTTTCGGCCTGGTGCACTTTCATGGTGGTGTGGCTGGCGAGCAGTTCAACCATCATGCTTTCATGCGAAGGGTCCAGATGCTGCACGAGAATGAAAGCCATGCCGCTGTTGGCCGGCATGGCGCGCAGAAACTGGCGGCAGGCGTCCAGGCCGCCGGCCGAAGCGCCGACGCCCACCACCAGAAAACGGGCGGGCAGGCGGCTGGCGCCGGTGATCGGGGCGGAGGACGGAGCGGCTTTGGGCCGGTTCGAGCCCGTCTTGAGTGGACGGTGTGCCGGCATGAGGAATGTTCCAGAGAGTGCATTGCGAATGAAATGCCTCGTTCGACTCTACTCCGCCTGATCCGGCGCTATGTGCAGGGCGCGATAACAATTGATCCAGCGCGTTGGCCATGGCCGCTTGCGCCATGGGTGAGCTTGCGCGTCTGAGTAGTTTCCGACGCTGTTGCGCCTGCGCTGCCAACGCTACCGTGATGGCTTGGAGAGTCCGCTGGCCATCCACAACCACATCCCTCGGTATTTTGTCGTCAGCAGCCAAGGCACGTATCTGCCGGCTCTCGTTTTATTTCGGCTCGTTTAATTCTGCCGGTTTAATTCGGC
>CBAAAD010000542.1:0-2174 GCA_964658785.1 uncultured Methylobacterium sp. | reverse complement strand
CCGGCCAGCGCCATCAGGCGCGCGGCTTCGGGATACCACTGATCCCAGCACACCAGCACGCCGAGTTTGCCGACCGAGGTGGCGATCGGCTCGAAACCGAGATCGCCCGGCGTGAAGTAGAACTTTTCGTAGAAGGCCGGATCGTCGGGGATATGCATCTTGCGATACTTGCCGGCGATCGCCGCGGAGCGATCGAACACCACGGCGGTGTTGTGATACAGGCCGGTGGCGCGCTTTTCGAACAGCGATGCCACGATCACCAGCTGCAGCTCCTCGGCCAGCTTGCCGATGCGCTCGGTGCCGGGGCCGGGAATGGTTTCGGCCTGATCGAATTCTTCCACCGATTCGCGCTGGCAAAAATACGGCCCGTTGTGCAGCTCCTGCAGCACCACCAGCTCGACGCCCGCCGCAGCGGCCTCGCGCAGACCGGCCTCGATCGCGTCGAGATTCGCCTCGCGGCTGCCGCGATGGGCGTCTTGCAGCAGGGCGACCTTCAGGGTCTTGCGGGTCATGGGCTCAATCCTCGGGCGACAGATTTTTGCGTGGCTAGCCGTCAAGTTTAGCCGATGCGGTAAACCTCAAGCCGGTTCTCCCGTCGCGACGTTCGCCGCGAGGCAATTCGCGCTCAGGCCAAGCCGGCCGGCAGCTGCATGGTGATGCAGTGCAGGCTGCCGTTCTGCCAGATCAGCGCGCGGCAAGGGACTTGTACAACTTCGCGTCCGGGATGAGCGCTGCCGATGATGCGCGCGGCTTCGTCGTCGGCTTTGTCGCCATAGGCCGGCACCAGCACGGCGCCGTTGATGATCAGGTAATTGGCGTAGGACGCGGCCAGCCGGCGGCCCTCGTCGAGAATCGGCTGCGCCCACGGCAGCGGATACAGCTGATACGGGCGGCCGTCGCGGGTGCGCAGTGCGGCCAGTTCGTCGGCCATGCGCTGCAGTTCGGCGTGATGGGGATCGCTGACGTCGTCGCAGGCCTGGAACACGATGCGGTCGCCGGGCGCGAAGCGGGCGAGGGTGTCGATGTGCGCGTCGGTGTCGTCGCCTTCGAGATAGCCATAGTCCAGCCACAGCACGCGCTCGGCCTCCAGGCCGTCCCGCAGGATGGCGCTCATGTCCTCGCGCGACTGCTCGGGATGACGCTGCACCAGACAACGCCAGGTGGTGAGCACCGTGCCATCGCCGTCGCTCTCGATCGCGCCGCCTTCCAGCGCCCAGTCGATGCGCCGATGGCTGGCCTTGCCGAACACGCCGGCATCGACCAGGCCGGCGACCAGAGCGTCGTCCTGCGCCGAGCCGAACTTGCCGCCCCAGCCGGTAAAGCGGAAATCGGTCAGCTGATATTTTTCACCACCGGCGCTCAGCGTGATCGGGCCGGAATCGCGTAGCCAGGTGTCGTCATACGGCAGTTCGACAAAGCGCACGCGTTTGAGGTCGACGCCATGCTCGCGCAGCCGCGCTTCGACATGCGCATGCAGCGCCGCATCCGGCACCACGATGATCAACGACTGGAAGCGCACGACGGCGGCGGCCAGCGCGACATAGGTTGTCTCGACGCTGGCCAGGCGATCGGCCCAGTCGGTGCCGGCGTGCGGCCAGGCGATCAGCACCGCGGACTGCGGCTCCCATTCCGCCGGCAGGCGCAAGGTGTGGTCGGTCATGCAAATTTCTCTAAGCGAAGGAAAAGCAAGTTGGCGGTGGCGGTGAAGCAGATCAAACGCTTGCCCTTCGACTCCGCTGCGCTACGCTCAGGGAGATCGGTGAGAGTGCATCGCTGCTTGCTGGCAAAGTCGCATTGTACGTCGGGCTTTTTGACAGGCACATAAAAAAGCTGCCTGTGTCGCCACAGGCAGCTTTCCTGAAAGCTGGGACTCAGTTGACGGCAGCGGGATTGGTGTTGTTGCCCGCCGGCGTGTTCAGCACCGAGTGGATCACGTGGCTGCGCTCGAAATACACGATGAAGTTCGCGTAGTCCCAGCGGTTGATCACCGGATGCTTGCTGCTGTCGCCGCCGCGCGGTGACAGCTTGCTCTGCGGCGCGCCGTAGGTCCTTTCCACCTGCGCCATGCTCATGCCGCGGGTAGGCAGGTGCATCCCGTTTTCCTGCTGCACGCGGTGGATCAGCAGGTTGTCGCCGTGGGTCTGTGTCTGCGGCGCGGCGCTGACGCCGGACGA
>CBAAAD010000541.1:0-2176 GCA_964658785.1 uncultured Methylobacterium sp. | reverse complement strand
GGCGGACGCCCAGGCCGCGATCGATTCGGCTGCTGCCATTGCCGAGCAGAAGACTGAAGAAGCGCCAGCGCCGGCGCCGACGCCAGTTGCCGATGCACCGGCGCCTGCGCCGGCCGCCGACGAACCGTTCGTCACCCAGCGTATGGACACGCGCGAGCTGGGCATGATTCTTCCGCGCATCCACGAGCCGCGCAAACGCGAAAAGCTGGTCAAGCCGGCGCCCGCACCGGCGCCTGCACCGGCAGCACCTGCCGCTGCGCCGGCGGCACGCCCGAGCGCGGCCGACGCCAATGCACCGGCCGCCGCTGCCGCCGCGTCGGGCGATGCCAGCCGCAAGCCCAAGCATGCGCGCGAGCGCAGCGAGAGCCCGGGCAGTGGCAAGGAAGAGCGCGATGGCAGCAAGCGTTTTGCCGGTGGCCAGATGCATCTGAGCGAGGCCGACCGCGCTCGCCGTTCCTCGTCGTCGAACAACAAGCGCGGCGGCAAGGCCGGTCGTCTGTCCGGTCGCGAAATGTCGCGCAGCAGCAGCGCGCCGACCGGCCCGCACGGCTTCTCGCGTCCGACCGCACCGGTGGTGCGTGAAGTCGTCGTGGCCGAGACCAACAGCGTCGCCGACCTCGCGCAGAAGATGGCGGTCAAGGGTTCGGAGGTGGTCAAGGCGCTGTTCAAGATGGGCGTCATGGCGACCATCAACCAGACCGTCGATCACGACACCGCCGTGCTGGTGGTCGAGGAGCTCGGTCACACCGTTGTAGCCGACACGCAGAGCAACGCCGAAGAAACCCTGGCTGCGCACACGCAGAATGTGGAGCTGGTTGGCGACAAGATCACGCGTCCGCCAGTTGTCACCATCATGGGTCATGTCGATCACGGCAAGACCTCGCTGCTCGATTACATCCGTCGTACCAAGGTTGCCTCGGGCGAAGCGGGCGGCATTACGCAGCACATCGGCGCGTATCACGTCGAAACCTCGCGTGGTGTGATCACCTTCCTCGACACGCCCGGACACGCGGCGTTTACCTCGATGCGCGCCCGTGGCGCGCAGTCGACCGATATCGTGGTGCTGGTGGTGGCGGCCGATGACGGCGTCATGCCGCAGACCGTCGAAGCGGTGAAGCATGCGCGCGCCGCCAAGGTGCCGCTGATCGTCGCCGTCAACAAGATGGACAAGGACGGCGCCAACCCCGAGAACGTGAAGCAGGGTCTGGTGCAGTACGAAGTGGTGCCGGAAGACTGGGGCGGCGACGTGCAGTTCATTCCCGTGTCGGCCAAGGCCGGTACCGGCGTGGACGACCTGCTCGATGCGATCTCGATCCAAGCCGAAGTGATGGAGCTGAAGGCCGTGGCCGACGGCCGCGCCTCTGGCGTGGTGATCGAGTCCAGTCTCGATCGCGGCCGTGGTCCGGTGGCGACCGTGCTGGTGCAGCAGGGCACGCTGAAGAAAGGCGACTTCATCGTTTGCGGCGTCGAATACGGCCGCATGCGCGCGCTGATCGACGAAAACGGCAAGCAGGTGCAGGAAGCCGGCCCGTCGATTCCGGTGCAGGTGCTGGGCCTTACCGGCGTGCCGGAAACCGGCGACGACTTCGTCTGCGTCGACGACGAGCGCCTGGCGCGGGAAGTGGCGCAGGAGCGCGAGCTCAAGCGCCGCGAAACGCGCATGGTCAGCAAGAGCAATCGTCTGGAAGACATCATCGCCAAGATGGGTCAGGGCGTGGAGCAGCAGACGCTCAACATTCTGGTCAAGGGCGATGTGCAGGGTTCGGTCGAGGCATTGCGCGAGTCGCTGACGCAGATCGGCAACGAGCGTGTGCGCGTCAACGTGGTTTCCTCGGGCGTGGGCGGCATCAACGAATCCGATGCTACGCTGGCGGCCGCTTCCAAGGCTTTGGTGATCGGCTTCAACGTGCGCGCCGACGCATCGGCGCGCAAGGTGATCGAGACGTCCGGTCTGGACGTGCGCTATTTCTCGATCATTTACGACGTGATCGATCAGGTGACCCAGGCCGCTACCGGTCTGCTCGGCATGGAAGTACGCGAGGACATCATCGGTACCGCCCAGGTTCGCGATGTGTTCCGCAGCTCCAAGTTCGGCGCCGTGGCGGGTTGCATGGTGGTCGAAGGCTCGGTCAAGCGCAGCAAGCCGATCCGCGTATTGCGCGATAACGTGGTGATC
>CBAAAD010000540.1:0-2178 GCA_964658785.1 uncultured Methylobacterium sp. | reverse complement strand
CGAATCAGCGTGGATTTGCCGAACAGCGACTCGACCAGATCGACCGCCAGCTTGGCCGTCTGGTTGCGCTTGTCGTACGCCGGGTTGAGTTCGACGATATCCAGCGAGGCCAGTCGGCCGGTGTCGGCAATCATTTCCATGCACAGCTGGGCCTCGCGATAATTCGGGCCGCCGCGCACCGTGGTGCCCACGCCGGGCGCAATGCTGGGATCGAGAAAATCGACGTCGAAGCTGACGTGCAGGTGCGTGTTCTCGTCGATATCGGCCAGCGCTTCTTCCATCGTGCGCTTCATGCCGACCTCGTCGATATGGCGCATGTCGTACACGCCCACGCTGGCTTCGCGCACCAGCTTTTTCTCCGCCGCGTCGACCGAGCGGATGCCGATCTGGCGGAACACGTCGGGCTTGGTCGCCGGCTTGGTGCCGCCCAGATGGGTAAGCGCATCCGGCCCGTTGCCGCACAGGCAGGCCACTGGCATGCCGTGGATATTGCCCGAAGGCGTAGCCAGCGCGGTATTGAAGTCGGTATGCGCATCGAGCCACAAGACGCGCAGCTTCTTGCCCTGATCGTCGCAGTAGCGCGCTATCGCCGAGATGGAGCCGATCGCCAGGCAGTGATCGCCACCGAGCATGATCGGCAGATGACCCGCCTGAAGTTCCTCATGAACAGCCGTATAGACGGCCGTATTCCACGCCACCACTTCATCCAGATGACGATAGCCTTCCGCGGGTGGCTGCCAGGGGTTGAGCGGACCCTGCAGGTTACCGCGATCGACGACCTTCAGCCCGCAGCGCTGCAGGCGGGCGAACAGATTCGCCACGCGCAGCGCTTCGGGCCCCATGGACGCGCCACGGTGTCCGGCGCCGATGTCGGTCGGCACACCTATCAGTGAAACGGTCTTGGTGCTCATAACTTGTTGGCCTGAATGCGGATGGTCGCTTGCGCTAGTGTGAGCTGCGGGTCATGGTTTTCTGGCTGTCGGAGTGCCGGCCTGACGCCGATCCTTCCGACGGTACGCGGCCGCGTCGAAAGGTCACGCGAGAGCAACGGCCGCCCGCCAACCCGCAAAGTCTAGCGGATTGCCCTTGGCATCGCTTTGCGTGGCAGGCGCACGTCGTGACGATCGCACCGGGACGCTGGGCGAGGCGGTACAGGCTCAGGTGGAAACAGGTCGCCGCGGGTAGGAGCAAGTCATCACGGATTCTTTCCAGCCGCTGGGCTCTTATCGGCGTTCTTGAAAGCACCAGGGAGATTCATTGATGTCCAGTCACCGCTCGATCCACGTTCTCGCCGTCGCCTTGCTGATGGGCGTTGCCGGCGCGGCCGCCGCCCGGCCCGATACTTCGAGCGACAGCAAAAGCAGCCTGACCGCCGCCGACACCGTATTCATAGAGGACGCGGCGAAAGGCAACATGGCCGAGATACAGATGGGCCAGACCGCCATCAGCAAATCGTCCGACGACAAGGTAAAAGCGCTGGCGCAGCGCATCGTCGATGACCACAACAAAGCCAACGACGCGCTCAAGAAGCTCGCCGAAAGCAAGAAGGTGAGTTTTCCTTCAGGCCCGGACAAAGATTCGCAGAAGGAAAACGACAAGCTTCAGGCGATGAGCAGCAGCGGTTTTGACCAGGCGTGGTCGAAGGCCATGGTTGAGGATCATCAGGACGCAATAAAGCTATTCACCAAAGAGGGCAAGGCGTCCAAAGACACCGAAATCCAGCAGTTTGTGAAAGACAGTCTGCCGACGTTGAAATCGCATCTGGACGCGGCCAAGCAGCTCGCCGCGGTGCCCGACGCACGCGACAAGGCGATGGATCAGGCGTCGAAATCGATGAACAACGCCATGGACAACTCGCCAGCCACGGCATCGACAGCCGCTGCGTCGACGACGCCAAGCAGCGCATCAGCCTCGCCCACGACGAAAACCACCACCCCGGCAATGACGCCTACCGCGCCTGCCCCCTCGGGCGCCAAGCACTGATCACGGGTCGACCTTGACGGTTTACGTCGACAACCTGCGCAACTACGGCTGGGTGTTGCACGGTCAGATAACGCCGAGTTGCCACCTGTTTACCGACGCACTCGATCTGACCGAGCTGCACTCGATCGCTTCGCAGATCGGCATGCGCCGGGAGTGGTTCCAAAACAAGTTGGCCGCACCCCACTATGACCTGAA
>CBAAAD010000539.1:0-2188 GCA_964658785.1 uncultured Methylobacterium sp. | reverse complement strand
CGGACGGGCGGGCAAGTCTCGAGCGCGCACGTTGAGTGCAGACGGACAGCAGGTTCTTATATCCGCCGCGCGCGCTGAATTTCTTTCACAGCGGCGTCGATTTTCTCGCGGCCATTGAGGCGGCGCGGTGTCCGGTCATTTGCCGATGGCATCTTGCTTCGGCGCTATCGGGAAACCATGGACCGGATCGCCTGATCTGCTCAGGCGGTGTCCGGCATGGGACAGCTTTTTCAGCGTTTGCAAAAACCCAGGCGCTGGCCGACCAGCACGGGCTGCTGCGGCTGCAGTGCGTCCAGCGTCGCCATGCCTTCGGGCATCAGCAGGATGACGGTGGAGCCCATATTGAAGCGGGCCATTTCAGCGAATCGCTCCAGCGTGATGTTCTGGCCCTCGAACGACTTGCGCCGGATCGATGAGGCATACGGCGGGATCACCAGGCCGTCCCACACCGTCGCGACGGAGGAGACCAGGATCGCGCCCACCATCACCAGCACGAACGGGCCATGCTCGCCCTCGAAGTGGCAGACCAGCCGCTCGTTGCGCGCGAACAGCCGCGGAATCGCTTCGACCGCAAACGGCGCCACGCTGAAGATGCGGCCGGGCACGTGCACGGTTTCCTTCAGCCGTCCGGCCATCGGCATGTGGACGCGGTGGTAGTCGCGCGGTGACAGATAGACGTTGACGAAGCGGCCGTTGCGATACGGCGCCGCCGCGGCCTCGTCGCCCAGCAGCTCCGCGGCGGTGTAATCGTGGCCCTTGGCCTGGAAGATTCGCCCGTCGACGATATCGCCGGACTGGCTGATGCGCCCGTCGGCCGGGCAGAGCAGGGTGGCCGGGTCGGGGTCGGCCAGCCGCGCGTCGGCACGCAGCTTGCGGGTAAAGAACGCGTTGAAATGCTGATAGGCCAGCGGATCGGGCTGCACGGCCTCGGCCATATTGACCTGGTAGTTCCGCACGATCGTGCTGATCAGCCAGTTTTTCCACGGCGCGAACGTCCAGCGCGTAGCCCAATAGACCACTCGCGACAGGGCGCGGTGGGGCAGCACGTACTGGAGGATGATCTTGAAGGTCATTCCCCCAGTATAAGCAAGCCGGGCGATCTGGGTCGCTGGCTTTATACTGCCCGCCCTTGAATGCGTCTGCCCAGGATTTTCCGTGACTGCCGAACTCGCCTCGATCATCGACTTCATCCGCTATGGCGCCAGTCGCTTCTCGGCCGCCGGGCTGACCTTCGGGCACAGTCACGACAACCCGATCGACGAGGCCACCCACCTGGTGCTGGCCAGCCTGCATCTGCCGCCGGATATTCCGCCGGCCTACGGCGCCGGGCGCCTCACCGCGGAAGAGCGCGACGCCGTGCTGGCGTTGATCGACCGCCGCGTCAACGAGCGCCTGCCGGTGGCCTACCTGGTCGGTGAAACCTGGTTCGCCGGCCTCAAATTCAAGAGCGACCGCCGCGCGCTGGTGCCGCGCTCGCCGATTGCCGAACTGATCGAGTCGCGCTTTGCCCCGTGGCTGGACCATCGGCCGATCGAGCGGGCGCTGGATCTATGCACCGGCTCGGGCTGCATCGGCATTGCCATGGCCGAGTACAACCCGGACTGGCAGGTCGACATCGTCGATATCAGCGAAGAGGCGCTGTCGCTGGCGCGCGAGAACATTGTGTTCCAGCATCTGGAGGGCCGCGTCCACGCGATCCAGTCCGACCTGTTCGCCGGCGTCGAGGGCCAGCGCTACGACCTCATCGTCTCCAATCCGCCTTACGTGACCGAAGACGAGTACACCGCGCTGCCCGGCGAATACCGGCACGAGCCCAAGCTCGGGCTGACCTCGGGCGAAGACGGTCTGGATCTGTGCCTGCGCATGCTGGATGAGGCCGCCGAGCATCTCACCGACGAGGGTCTGCTGATCGTCGAGGTGGGCGAAAGCGAGCATGCGCTGGCGGCGCTGCTGCCGGAGGTTCCTTTTATCTGGGTCGAGTTCAAGGTCGGTGCGATGGGCGTGTTCGCGCTCGAGCGGCGCGATCTGATCGAGCATGCCGATGCCATTCGCGCCGCGGCGGCCGCTCGACGCGCGGCTTGATGGGTTCTTCCGCAAGCGCGGAACAGTGATGGCACGCCGCACGGCGGGATGCCATCGCGGTTAAGCTGTAAGGCTTATCCACGACGCATCGACGCCATGTCCAGCA
>CBAAAD010000538.1:1769-2188 GCA_964658785.1 uncultured Methylobacterium sp. | reverse complement strand
ATGGCCGGATCGTTCAACGCATCCCCGACCGAGACGACTGTAGCGCCGAGCTCGGCCGCCAGCGCCTCGGCCGACGGCGCGTGCGTGTCGACCACGTATTTCAGCTTGGCCTGCGGGTGACGCGCCACATTGGCGGCGTGGATCTTGCCGATACGGCCGGCGCCAAAAACGGCTACTTCAATCATCGTATTCTCCAGGGGGGGTGGTTTCTTCAACGGTCAGTTCGAGCTTGTAGGCCAGCGCGACGAACAGCGCCTGGCACAGGCAGATGGTGCTGGTCAGCGCACGAAAGGCGAACGCGCTGCCCTCGCGCACTTTCAGCAGGACGCTCGCATGGCGGGCCAGCGGGCCCATGCCGCTTTCGGTAATCGCCAGCACCTTGGCCTTGTGCTGGCTGGCGATGCGCGCGCAGTAGAGGG
>CBAAAD010000538.1:0-1759 GCA_964658785.1 uncultured Methylobacterium sp. | reverse complement strand
TGTCCTCCTGGGTCAGCGCGGCCGTGCCCATCACGTTCTTGCCGATGCTGCGCATCTGCTCGCGGTACATGCCGCCGAGGCCGTTCACCAGCAGCACGCGCTTGTGCGTGTGCTGCAGGGCGTAGGCGATATAACTGGCGATGGAAAACGCGCGGCGCACGGCGACCACGTAAATCGTGTCGGCCTTGACCAGCAGGTCGACCGCGTCCTCGAAGCTTTTCGCATCGAACTCACCAGCCAGATCGTCCAGGCCCGCCCGGCTGGCATCGATAAAACGCAGCGCCATCTGGGCGGGCTGCATCTGTTCGGGCCCATCTTCGATTACCCGGCGGATGCGCTGCTGGTAACTGCGCGCGGGCGTGACCTGCGCCGTGTGTTCGCTGCGGAACACCGCCTGCATCTCGCTGTAGCCGGAAAAATCGAAGCGCTGCGCGAAGCGCACCACCGCCGACGCATGCACGCCGGCGCCCTCAGCCACCTCGTTGACGCGCTGGAGCATGATGTTGGCGCGCTGCTCCTCGACGTAGCGCGCCACGTTCTGCTGCCGCGGCAGCGCGTCGAACTGCTCGGCAATGCGCTGCATCAGTTGTTCCACACCGCTGGTTTTTTTCATGTATCGAGACCCAAAAGCCACCGCGTAGCGTCACGGCAAGGCGCCTGTTATGCATCGAATGGAATATTTATTCCACTTTTTTTTATTGTGCAATGCAAATTGCAAATTGAAAAAAGGGGGTCCATCCTCGCCCCAGCTTTGCACCGCCCGGCCTGTCAACAGGCATGGCCCGATCTGAACCGAGCCGGCAAACCCGGCCAACGCGACTGGAGAGTGGTATGCAACTTCGGAAAATTTCCCTCTGTCTGGCAACCCTGCTGGCCGGCATGACCCTGGCGCCGGCCCTGATGGCCGCCGATGGCCCGCACGCCAGCGAGCGCTACGTGATGGTCAGCCACGGCGCTGATTCCGATTCATGGTGGAACACGATCAAGAATTCGGTGAAGCAGGCCGGCGAAGATTTCGGCGTGCAGGTCGACTACCGCAACCCGCCGAATGGCGACCTCGCCGACATGGCCCGGCTGCTGGAGCAGGCCGCCGCGCGCAACTACGACGGCGTCGCGTACGACATCGCCGACTACGACGTGCTGGCCAAGCCAGCGGCGCGTATCACCGCCAAGGGCATTCCGACCGTTACGTTCAACTCCGGCACCATTGAGGAAAGCAAGAAGCTCGGTGCCATCATGCATATCGGCCAGCCCGAGTATGCCGCAGGCAAGGCCGCCGGCGAACGCGCCAAAGCGCTGGGCATCAAGTCCTTCGTCTGCGTGAACCACTACGCCACCAACCAGGCTTCGTTCCAGCGCTGCAAGGGCTTTGCCGACGCGATCGGGGCGGACTTCAAAAGCTCGATGATCGACAGCGGCATGGACCCGACCGTGGTCAACAGCAAGGTCACCGCCTACCTGCGAAATCATCCGAAGACCCAGGCCATTCTCGCGCTGGGCCCTAACGCCGCCGAGCCGACCGTGCAGGCCCTCAAGGCGATGCATCTGAACGGCAAGATCTACTTCGGCACCTTCGATCTGTCGCCGGGCATCATCAATGCGATCAAGGACGGCACGATCAATTTCGCGATCGATCAGCAGCCGTACCTGCAGGGCTATATGTCGATCGCCGCCGTGGTCATCGCGCACGAAGACAAGACTACCGACAAGGACAAGATCATCGCCACGCTGAAGGCCAATCCGAAGTTTCAGATGCGCC
>CBAAAD010000537.1:0-2196 GCA_964658785.1 uncultured Methylobacterium sp. | reverse complement strand
ATTTTCAGTCAGCTCAAGTACTTGGTCGCAAGGTCAAGGTTAGTCATTGCCGACACTTCGCGACTGAACTCGGCTTGCTACGCGACACGCTGCAGATTTGGATATTCGATCAGCGTTGCCTTATCTAGAGGCCCGCTGGCAGCGGCCATTCGGTGTTTGATATCTGGCTATTGAGAACCCTGTGGTGCCCAATGTGCAGGCTATGATTTGCTCCGGATACTGCAGGCGGCGATGTTCGGCCATATGCGTCTACGTCACTCTTGTGTCAGACGCGCTCAGATCCCCTATCCAACTGACCGCATCTGGCCAGGCTTCCTATAGTCGGGTGCGACGTTTCGTCATTCCTACAAGCATAAGTCGGTGGTTGCGGGACCTATCGAACGTGCGACTGAGTTTGCGGGACCGAACGAACCCGTCAGAACGACCAGCGGATGAAATAAGCCAAGGGCATATGGTTATGCCGAATGATCCTTTTACGCTGAACAACGAAATCTCTATGTTCGGACGTCTAGTCGTATGGACGTCCAAAGGTCATGACCGTGAAGGCCGCCGTTGCGCCGGATTTGCCGGAAAGCACGCTCAATGCCGATAAGCTCGACCAGCTCAAGCGGCTGGCCGAAGGGCTGACTCCGGCCGAGCTTTACTGGGTGGCCGCGTGGAGCGCATCGCTGGCGGCACAAACCCAGCAGGGCGGCGCGACAACCGCTGCAAGCCCCGCGAAGCAGGCGGCAGCGACGCTGACCGTTGTCTACGGCAGCCAGACCGGCAATGCCAAGCGCCTGGCCGAGCAGCTGGCCAAACGCAGCGAGGCGAACGGCGTACCGGTGCGGCTACTGCGCGCCGATGCGTATCCGCAGCGCGAGCTGGCGAAAGAGCGTTATCTGGCGATCGTGATCAGCACCCAGGGCGAGGGTGAGCCGCCGGACGATTCGCGCGGCCTGGTCGAGTTCATCCTGAGCAAGCGAGCACCCAAGCTGCCCTCACTGCAGTTTTCCGTACTGGGTCTGGGCGATTCGAGCTATGCCGAGTTTTGCGCCATCGGCAACCAGCTCGATGCGCGGCTGGCCGAGCTGGGCGCGACGCGCTTTGCGCCGCTGGGCGCGGCGGATGTGGATATCGACAGCGTGGCGACGCCATGGCTGGAGAAGGTGCTGGAGCAGGCGCGCGAGCTGCTGAAGGCGCCTGGCGGCAGCGTCACCACGCTGCACGCCGTGCAGCGCGATCGCGCGCAGGACGAAGCAACAGCGGAGCCGCTGCACTCGCGCGAGCAGCCGTTCAACGCCACCGTGCTGGCGAATCAGCGCATCGTGTCGCGCGACGCCGAGCGCGACCTGCGCCATATCGAGCTGTCGCTGGAGGGCTCGGGACTCACCTATCAACCCGGCGATTCGCTCGGCGTGTGGGCGCACAACCCGCCGGCGCTGGTATCGCAGTGGCTCGATACGCTGGGGCTGGACGGCGGGATCGGCGTCACCCATGACGGCCGCACCCTGCCGCTGGCGCTGTGGCTGAAGCGCGAACGCGAGATCACCCGGCTGAGCCGCGCGTTTATCGTGGCACTGGCCGCGGTCAGCGGTCACGATGAGCTGGCTCGCCTGCTGCAGGCGGCGCATTCCGCCGAGCTGGCCGAGCTGCTGAAGACCCATCAGCCGATCGATCTTTTGGGACGCTACCGAGCGACCTGGTCGGCGGACGCGCTGGTCGCCGCGCTGCGGCCGCTGACGCCGCGGCTTTATTCCATCGCATCGAGCCAGGCCCAGGTTGGCGAGGAAGTGCATCTCACCGTGGCCGTGGTGGATTACGAAGCGCACGGCTCTCGTCACTGGGGCGCCGCGTCAACCTTTCTTTCGGCGGTGGACGAAGACGGCACTGTGCCGGTCTTCATCGAATCGAACGATCGCTTCCGGCTGCCGGCCGACGGCTCACGCGACATCATCATGATCGGCCCGGGCACCGGCGTGGCGCCGTTCCGCGCCTTTGTGCAGGAGCGCGAAGAATCCGCGGCCGCCGGGCGCAACTGGCTGTTCTTCGGCAACCGCTATTTTGCGCAGGATTTTCTTTATCAGACCGAATGGCAGGCGGCGCTGAAGAAAGGCGCGCTGCACCGGCTCGATCTGGCGTTTTCACGTGACACCGCGGAGAAAATCTACGTGCAGCAGCGTCTGCGCGAGCGCGGAGCCGAGCTTTACGCGTGGC
>CBAAAD010000536.1:0-2198 GCA_964658785.1 uncultured Methylobacterium sp. | reverse complement strand
CACCAACGGTGTGGATATCGCCGGCACGCTGCACTTCGGCGACCACCTGAGCTTCTACGACGCGCTGTCGTACAACCAGTCGCAGTACAACGACAACTACCTCAGCGGTACCAGCGTGGTGCCGACCTCGGGCAAGAACGTGCCGGGCAGCCCGACGTGGTTGAACAAGTTCATCCTCAGCGCGAACTACGGCGCGATCAGTGGGCAGCTGGTGGGTGACTACGTCGGCAAGGTCTATGCGACCTACACCAATGACTTGTCGGTGCCGAGCTACTTCCTGCTCAGTGCGCAGGCCAGCTACGCCATACCCGGTTCGCTGGGCATCCTGCACGATGCGAAGATCAGCCTCAACATCAGCAACCTGCTGCAGAAAAAGGGCGCATATGAAGTCGTGGTCGGCGCCGCCTCGGGTACGTACAACACTTACCCCATTGCACCGCGTCAGTTCTTCGTGACGTTCTCGGCGAGCTTGTAAGAGGGTTGGCATTACCTCGCCTGCAAAAGCTCGAGCAAAAAACAAAGGCCTCTTCCACGCTGGAAGAGGCCTTTGTGCATCCAGCCGTCAAAGCGCTCAGCGCACGATGGCGCTGCTGTACGGCGGCAGCTGGAGTTTTCCCCTAGCGAGGGTGATACCCGGCGCGCTCTGCTCCTGCAGCGCATCGAAGCGTTGACCTTTGGCGTTCGACATATCAATCGTCTGCGCTGTGCCCGAAAGGTTGTGCACGACAAGGACGCGGCTTTGCGCATCGCTAAGCTGCCAGGCGGCAATCTGCGGGTTGGCCTGCGGCCATGCGCTCAGCGTACCGTCGCGCAGGGCGCTGATCTGGCGGCGCCAGCCGATCAGGGCGGTGTAGTAGTGCAGCAGCGAATGGGCATCGGCCTGCTCGGCGTCGACCGAGACCTCAGGGCCGTCGCCGGCGCTGAAGGCCTTCCAGTGCGTTTCATCGGCGCCTTGATCGTCGCGATGCCAGCGCATCGGCTCTCGGATATTCTCGTCGGGCTTTTGTCCGCGCATGCCGAGCTCTTCACCGTAGTAGATGAAAGGATGGCCGGGCAGGGTCAGCAGCATCGCGGCGGCCATGCGCATATGCTGCGCGTTGCCGTCGAGCTGGCTCATGACGCGATCTTGATCGTGGTTGGACAGAAACGGCGCGTCGACGCCGGATTGGCCGGTGACCTTGCGGTACGCGGCTTCGGTGCGATCGAGCAGCGCGCCGAGATCGCCCGCGCGCTCGCTTTTGGCGCTGGCAATCAGCTGCGTGGCCAGTGGAAAATCGAACGCCGCGCTGAGCGGCTTGAAGTACGGCGCGATCTCCTCGGGGTTATCGCGCGTTACTTCGCCGACGACGTAGGCATCGGGTTTGACGGCATCGAGACCGTGGCGAAAGTCCGACCACCAGGTGATGTTTCTGGCCAGAATCTTCGGGTCGTTCCGCTGCGATTTCAGGTCGAAGTAAATGTGCTGGGCGGCATCGAGCCGAAACCCGTCGACGCCCTTGCCGAGCCAGTAGCGTCCGAGCCTGATCATCTCCTGACGCACCGCAGGCGCGTCGTAATTGAGGTCGGGCATGGCTCGGGTGAATGTGCCCAGATAGTGCTGGCCGTCCAGCGCATGCCACGCGGGCGTGCCGGTGGCGCTAATCGCCTTGAGATCGGTGTGCGCGTTCGACCAGCTGTACCAGTCGCGCTTCGGATTTTTCGGATCCGCCGCGGACTGGAACCACGGATGCTGATTGCTGGTGTGATTGATCACCAGGTCGATGATCACCGCGATGCCGCGCTTGTGCGCCTCGTCGAGCAGCCTCTGAAAATCCGCCGCCGTGCCGAACTGTGCGTTGATGCCGTAGTAGTCGGTGATGTCGTAGCCGTGATAGCTCGGCGATGGATTGATCGGCGTCAGCCACAGCCCGCTGACGCCCAGCGACTTCAGATAATCGAGCTTGGCCGTAATGCCGTTGAGATCGCCAATGCCGTCGCCGTTGCTGTCGGCGAAGGCGCGCACAAAGATTTCGTAGTAGACGCCCGAGGGTGCCATGGCCGAGTCCGACGCACGCGGCGCGGCGGACGGTGCCTGTGCACCGACGGACAGACTAAGCAGCGAACCCAGCAGACCGGTGACGATCGCGCGGCGCAAAAAAGGTTGTGTTATCGACATACCGTACCCCGAAAAATGTCGCGGGTCGTTTGCCGCGAGAAAG
>CBAAAD010000535.1:0-2210 GCA_964658785.1 uncultured Methylobacterium sp. | reverse complement strand
GAAACGCGATCTGGTCGAGCGGCAGCAGCTCGAGCACGCCGGGCATGGTGCGGGCCGGGGTAAGCGCCATGAAATCCTCTGCTGACAATAGGGAACGCATGCCGCGCAACGCGCGCGGCGGCAGCCCTCAAGATTAACAGAAGGCAGCGCCCGTTCCGAAGCGACCCGGTCCTCCGGGTGTCCGCGGCTGTTGCCAAGGTTGCCGACCGCCATTAAGATACGCGGCTTACCACGGGGTGTAGCTCAGCCTGGTAGAGCGCTACGTTCGGGACGTAGAAGTCGCAGGTTCGAATCCTGTCTCCCCGACCAAATATTCGATAATCAAGCCGGCCTTGCGCCGGCTTTTTTATGGCTGCCGTTTCCCTGTTGCCAGCTTACTCCGCCGTGGCCGGGTCGATGATGGTGTGGATCGGCGTGACCTTGTTGGCCGGGAAGCCGCCCTGCCTGGCGTGTTCGCGCACGGTCGCTTCGTCCGGCGCGATGTAGACGCAGTAGATCTTGTCGTCGGTGACGTAGCTTTGCACCCACTGGATGCTGGGGCCCATCGCCTGCAGCACGCCGCAGGAGGTCTGCGAAATACCTTTCAGCTCGGCGGCGTTGAGCTGGCCGGCTCCGGGGATGTCGCGCTCGATCAGAAACTTGGGCATGGTCTGGATTCCACGATGTGTGAGGGAGGCGTCGTGAATCACGCTTGCCTCGCAAACAAGCGTTTGCCTGCGGGATAGCGAGCCGACCCCTTGAAACGTACTCGCCCGCTGCGCCTGGCAAAAGCTGCAGTGCAGCGTCGCCGCACTGCCTCACCGCTCGACTCGCGATGGTGCTACGGCATCAACGCCAGCAGCTGATCGAGCTCATGCTCATCAAAACCGGCCTCGCGTCGCGCGGGCAGGTTGAACGGGCCGCGCAGGCTGACGCCCATGTACTCGCGCAGCAACTCGAAAAAATGTTCCGCGGGATCGACGCCATCACGCTCGCAGCAATAGCGGTACCAGCGCGTGCCGGCGGCCACGTGGGCGACCTCCTCGCGCAGGATCACTTCGAGAATGGCGACCGTGCGGGTGTCGCCGAGATGGCGCAGGCGTTCGATCATCCCCGGGGTCACGTCCAGCCCGCGCGCTTCGAGCACGCGCGGCACCAGCGCCATGCGTGCCGTATCGTTGTCCGCGGTTTTCTCGGCCATCGCCCACAGGCCGTCGTGCGCGTCGAAGTCGCCGTAGGCGTGATCCAGCTCGGCGAGCCGGCCGGAAAGCATGGCGAAGTGCCGCGCTTCGTCATTGGCGCAGCTGGCCCAGTCGCGGTAATAGGCATCGGGCTTGCCGCGAAAGCGGTATACCGCGTCCCAGGCCAGGTTGATCGCGTTGAATTCGATATGCGCTACGGCATGCACCAGCGCGGCGCGGCCCTCCGCACTGCCCAGGCCACGCTGTGGCACCTGACGCGCGTTGACCAGCCGAGGTTTGGCCGGGCGGCCCGGCGCGCCGATTGGCTCGGGCGCGGGCGATGCGGTATCAGGATGCAACTCGCCGGCCAGCAACGCGTCCCAAGTGGCACGCGTGAGCCGAAGCTTTTCAGCCGGATCGGCCGCGTCGAGGCAGCGCTTGGCGGCGGCATGGAGATCGGTCATGGAGTTTCCGCCCGTCGGCATCCTCTCCCTGACGGAAGAGGATGCGAAGCGTCAGGCGATGCGCCGCGCCGCCTTCGCGTCATCCGAGCGCAGCATCTGGATCTGCTCGAGATAGCGATCGTCCAGGCCGGTGACGTATTCGCCGGAGAAGCACGAGGTATCGAAGTGCTTGAGGTCTTCGTTGCCGTCCTGCACGGCCCAGATCAGATCTTCGAGGTTCTGATAGATCAGCCAGTCGGCACCGAGCGTCTGCTCGACTTCCTTTTCGGTGCGGCCGGCTGCGACCAGTTCGGAGACCGACGGCATATCGATGCCGTAGACGTTGGGATAGCGCACCGGCGGCGCGGCCGAGGCGAAATACACGCTCTTGGCGCCGGCCTCGCGGGCCATCTGGATGATCTGCTTGGACGTGGTGCCGCGCACGATGGAATCGTCCACCAGCAGCACGTTCTTCTTGCGGAATTCCAGGTTGATGGCGTTGAGCTTGCGGCGCACGGATTTCACACGCTCGCCCTGCCCGGGCATGATGAAGGTGCGGCCGATGTAGCTGTTCTTGACGAAGCCCTCGCGGAACGGCACGCCCAGC
>CBAAAD010000534.1:0-2215 GCA_964658785.1 uncultured Methylobacterium sp. | reverse complement strand
GGCTCGATGCCGAGGAAGAAAACGGTGAAGAGGGCGAGATCATCGGTGGCACCGCGCCCGTCGATGGCGGTGGCTCGGAAGCAGTCGATCCGACGCCCGCCGAAGACTGATCAGCGGCTCCATGCAACACAAAAACCCCGGGCAGCCGGGGTTTTTTTATGGAACAGATTCTGGAGTGCTTTCTTCCGCGCGTGCTTTGCGCGCTGCGCTACTTTGGCAGCGACGCCAGCCAGTGCAGAACGGCGGACGAAAGTTCGGTGCGCTGATCGGAGTAGGCGTGGTCGGTGGAAAAATGCGCCGATGAGACCTTGCTGTCGCCGGCGCGAGTCAGTTCATCGGCGAACGTCTGGTTTTGCTTGGCCAGACCGTCGTCTGACGTAATGACCAGCGCTGCACGATTCTTCAGGGCATCCACGTTGGCGTGGAAACTCCAGCCCTTAGCATGGTCGGCGACATCCAGCGCCAGCCCTTTGGGCGTGCAGCCGGCAAGCGGCGCCATGCCCTCGTTGGCGAGAGCTTTGCTCAGCTGCTCGATCGCGGCGGCCTTCGGTTCTTTGTCCAACGACGCCAGAAAGTTGCCGCCGAAGTCAGCCGCCGAGATGGTGGCGAAAGCCTTGATCGCGGGATCGTTTGCCGCGGCTTCGACCGCCATGAACCCGCCCATGCTGTGGCCGATCAGCACGATGCGCGCAGGGTCCAGCCGCAGCTTTCGGGCAACATCCGGCTGCCGCAGATAGGCGAGTGCGGCGGCGGTGTCTTCAATGCCGTGCGCGAAGGAAAACTTGCCTGGCGTGCCCCACGAGCCGCGATAGTTGAAGTACAGAACGTCCCAGCCGGCGCGGCGCATGTCCTGCGCCAGATCCAGATTACGTTCGTTGCCCGGAAAGCCGTGCAGCAGGATCACGGCCGGATGCGGGCCGGCGCCGGCCGCTACGTAGACGAGCGCATTCATCAATGAGCCGTGGCTGGGTATCTGCATCGTCTCCATCGACGCGCGGTTGCTGCCCGTCGGCGCGTCCACCAGCTTCGTGGGCGTTGTGGCTTCTGTTGCCGCGGCCTGAGCGTCCGCCTGGACCGAACCCAGCGTGAGCAGTGCCGAAAAAAGCACCGTCAGAGCAGACGATATCGAAGTGCGCATGTGTTCTCCGGAAGTCTGGAAGGCTTTATTTGTTGGATGTGGAAAAGTCGGGCTTGGCGCCCGCTTCCCGCACGTAACTCACTGATCGATGGCTGCCAGTATGGCCTCGGCACTGGACACGCGAAACTCGCCCGGCGCTTCAACCTGCAGCAGGCGCACCACGCCGTCTTCCGCGAAAAGAGCGAAGCGCTTCACGCGGATCCCCATGCCGAATGCTGTGCCGTCAAGCTCCAGCCCCATCGACCGGGTGAAGCCCGCGTTGCCATCGGCAATCATCAGCAGCTCGGCAGGCACCTGCAGCGACGAGGCCCAGGCCTGCATCACGTGCGCATCGTTGACCGCCAGACACATCACCGTGATGTCGCGTTTGTGGAATTCCGCCAAAAGGCTGACGTACCCCGGCAGGTGCACGTTAGAGCACGTTGGCGTGAACGCGCCCGGCACGCCAAACATCACTGCCTTTTTCGCCGCAAACAATTCCCCCGTGCGGCACTTTCTCACCTCGCCATTGACCACCTGCACGGAAGCGTCGGGAATCATTTTACCGGGCTGGATGATCATGCCTGTCTCGATGGGGCGGGTGGTCGCCCATGCTAGATGGCCGGCACGCTGCTGTCTTGCTGAATCGCCGGCACGTGCTGCAGTCGCGTGGTTGAGACCTTGTCTTGAATCGCCGGCTGACGCACCTATTTTCCTATGCAGGCGGTGATCGCACCGCAATTCTTCTGGAGAAAGCGTTATGTACGTGACTCGTCACTCTCTGTTCAACGCATCACCGTCGGTGCCGCTGGGTATTCGGCAGGCTTTCGACCGTTTTTTGCCTGCGCAAGACGCCGACGTGCCTCCTGCGGCGTCCAGCCAGTGGTCGCCGCGCGTGGATATTCGCGAGGATGAGGAGCGCTTCGTGATACTTGCCGATGTCCCGGGTATCGATCCGGCGCTCATCGAAGTGAGCATGGACAATGGCGTGCTCAGCATCAAGGGCGCGCGTGAAGCCGGCAATGGCAGCGCCGCTGGCGATAGCCAACGGGGCAAGTTCACCCGGGTGGAGCGCGCTCACGGTGAGTTCCTTCGTCG
>CBAAAD010000533.1:0-2217 GCA_964658785.1 uncultured Methylobacterium sp. | reverse complement strand
GGTTGGGATGAGCGTCAGCGAATCCCAACGCATCGGTGCCGTGATGTTGGGATTCGCTCACGCTCATCCCAACCTACCAAAGGCGCATCGACCGCAAGCTTCCAAACCTCTCAACGCACCAACTCCCGCATCGCCAGCTCGATGCCTTTCGGCGTCAGCTCGAACATGCGCGGGCCGAGAATCTCGGTGATCAGGCGATTGGAGACGGTGTAGTTCCAGCTGTCCTGCGGCATCGGGTTGAGCCACGCCAGGCGCGGAAATTTGGCGGCGAGGCGCTGTAGCCAGATGCCGCCGGGTTCGGGGTTGTTGTGCTCGACGCTGCCGCCGGTGTGGGTGATTTCGTAAGGCGCCATGGCCGCATCGCCGACGAAGATCAGCCGCGTATCCGGCGGATGCGTGCGCAGCACCTCCATCGTGCCGATGCTGTTGCTGTAAGTGCCGCCGTCGCCCTGCCACAGGCGCTCGTAGACGCAGTTGTGGAAGTAGTAATGCGTGAGCCGCTTGAACTCGCCGCGGGCCGCGGTGAACAGCTGCTCGCAGGCATTGACGTGGTCGTCCATCGAACCGCCGATATCGAGCAGCAGCAATACCTTGATCGCGTTGCGGCGCTCGGGCCGCATCTTGACGTTGAGCAGGCCGGCGTCGCGTGCGGTAGCGTCAATGGTGCCGCCGAGGTCGAACTCCTCCTGTGCGCCGTGGCGGGCAAAGCGGCGCAGCCGGCGCAAGGCCATCTGCAGATTGCGCACGCCGAGTTCGGCATCGTCGGCAAGGCCGCGGAACTGGCGCTTGTCCCAGACCTTGACCGCGCTGCGGTTGCCGCCCTGCCCCACGCGAATGCCTTCCGGATGAAAGCCGCCCGAGCCGAACGGGCTGCTGCCGCCGGTGCCGATCCACTTGTTGCCGCCGGCGTGGCGCTCTTTCTGCTCGGCCAGACGCTGGCGAAAGGCTTCCATCAATGCATCGAGGCCGCCGAGCTTTTCAATCGCGGCTTTTTCCTCGTCGCTGAACTGGCGCATGAAGTCGCGCCGTAGCCAGTCTTCCGGGATCACCGCTTCGGGCGTCAGCGGCTGGCTGGCCACGCCCTGCCACCATGCGCCGAAGGCCTGGTCAAAGCGATCGTAGTGGCGTTCGTCCTTGACCCAGATCAGGCGGGTGAGTTCGTAGAAATCCTCCTGATCGGCGAAGGCGACGTGCGCCTTCAGCGCGCCGTGCAGATCCAGCAGCTCACGCAGGCTCACCGGCACGCCGGCGGCGCGTACGGCATTGAACAGGCCGATCAACATGCGCCATCAACCTCAGCGCGACTGGCGGCGATGCATAAAGGCAAGCCGCTCCAATAGCTGCACGTCCTGCTCGTTCTTGATCAGCGCGCCGTACAGCGGTGGAATCGCCTTGCCGGGATCGCGCTCGCGCAGGGCGGATGCGGGGATGCGATCGGCCAGCAGCAGCTTGAGCCAGTCGATCAGCTCGGAAGTCGACGGCTTTTTCTTGATGTTGGGCACGTCGCGCAGCTGGAAAAACATCGCCAGCGCTTCGTCGACCAGCGCCTTGTCGATATCGGGGTAATGCACGGCGATGATTTTTTCCAGCGTCGCCGCATCGGGGAACACGATGTAGTGGAAAAAGCAGCGGCGCAAAAAGGCGTCCGGCAGTTCCTTCTCGTTGTTGGAGGTAATGACGATGATCGGGCGATGGCGGGCGCGGATGGTTTCGTCGGTCTCGTAGACGTAGAACTCCATGCGGTCGAGTTCCTGCAGCAAGTCGTTCGGAAACTCGATATCGGCCTTGTCGATCTCGTCGATCAGCAGCACCACGCGCTCACCCGATTCGAACGCTTCCCACAGCTTGCCCTTGCGCAGGTAGTTGCGCACGTTGTTGACGCCCTCCACACCGAGTTGGGAATCGCGCAGGCGACTCACCGCATCGTATTCGTACAGACCCTGCTGCGCCTTGGTGGTGGACTTGATGTGCCAGGTGATCAGCCGCGTCTGCAGCGAGCGCGCCAGCTCCTCGGCCAGCAGGGTCTTGCCCGTGCCGGGCTCGCCCTTGATCAGCAGCGGCCGCTGCAGCGTGATAGCCGCATTGACCGCGAGGCTGAGGTCAGAAGTGGCGACGTAGGTGTCGGTGCTTTGGAAGGTCATGGGGATGGATGTCGATGGGGATGAATGAGTAAAAAGAGACTTCCTCCCCCTTTCGGCCTCGAGGCCATGATGGTGT
>CBAAAD010000532.1:0-2224 GCA_964658785.1 uncultured Methylobacterium sp. | reverse complement strand
TTCCCCGTTCCCCGTTCCCCGTCCACCAACATCAGGCCCCCCATGCCGTTGCCACTGAAAGTTCGTCGCCTTGGCCGCCAGCCGTATGAGCCGGTGTGGCGGGCGATGAGTGCGTTTACGGACAACCGCGTGGCCGACACCGTCGATGAGCTGTGGCTGCTGGAGCACGACCCGGTGTTTACCCTGGGCCAGGCCGGCAAAATGGAGCACGTGCTGGTGCCGGGCGATATTCCGGTGGTGCCGGTCGATCGCGGTGGCCAGGTGACGTATCACGGCCCCGGGCAAATCGTCGCGTATCCGCTGATCGATCTGCGCCGTGTCGGCGTGAGCGTGCGCGAGCTGGTCAACAAGATCGAGCAGTCGATCATCGATGCGCTGGCGCACTGGGATATCAGCGCCGCGCGACTTGACGGCGCTCCCGGCGTTTACGTGGGCCCGGCCAAGATCGCCGCGCTGGGCCTGCGCGTGCGCCGCGGCTGCAGCTTCCACGGCCTGGCGCTGGATGTGAACATGGATCTGGAGCCGTTCCAGCGCATCAACCCGTGTGGTTACAAGGGCCTGGCAGTGACGCAGATGATAGACTGGGGCGGTCCAACGCGTCTGGCGGACGTCGAAGAGGTGCTGATCGGTGAATTCTGCCGCCAGTTCGGTTTCGATGCCGAGCCAGCCGCTCCCGTTCTGCCTGAACTCCCCGCCCGCGTGGCGGTCTAGGTACCGCCAATGAGCGACACGTCCACAACTCCTGCCCGCAGCATTCCGATCAGCGTCGTCGCTGGCGCTCCCGAGAAAAAGCTGGGCAACGACAAGATAGCGCTGAACCGCGCGGGCTTCGACACTGCCGTGCCGACGCTGCGCAAGCCGAGCTGGATTCGCGTGCGGCTGCCGCAGGGTAACGCCGTGCAGCAGCTGAAGGCGCGACTGCGCGAAAACTCGCTGGTCACCGTGTGCGAAGAGGCTTCGTGCCCGAACATCCACGAGTGTTTCAGCAAGGGCACAGCGACGTTCATGATTCTGGGTGAAGTGTGCACGCGGCGCTGCTCGTTCTGCGACGTGGCGCATGGCCGTCCGGTCGCGCCCGATCCGCTGGAGCCGGCGCGTCTGGCCGACACCATCGCCGACATGCGCCTGCGCTACGTGGTGATCACCTCGGTCGATCGCGACGACCTGCGCGACGGCGGCGCCGAGCACTTCGCCAGCTGCATCCGCGCGGTGCGCCACGCCAGCCCGAACATCAAGATCGAAATCCTCACCCCCGACTTCCGCGGCAAGGGCCGCATGGAGCGCGCGCTGGAAGTGTTGAAGGATTTCCCACCGGACGTGTTCAACCACAATCTGGAAACCGTGCCGCACCTGTATCGCGAAGTGCGTCCGGGCGCCGACTACCAGTGGTCGCTGGACCTGCTCAAGCGTTTCAAGGCGCAGCATCCGGAGGTGCCGACCAAGTCCGGCATCATGCTCGGCCTGGGCGAGACCTGGGATCAGGTCATCGAGACCATGGGTGATTTACGCGCCCATGACGTCGAGATGATCACCATCGGGCAATACCTGCAGCCCACGCCGCACCACCATCCCGTGGTGCGCTACTGGACGCCGGAAGAATTCGAGGCTTTGCGCGAAGCCGGTGAGGCGATGGGCTTCCACCACGTTGCGTCCGGTCCGCTAGTACGTTCGTCCTATCACGCCGACCTGCAGGCCCATGCAGCCGGTGTCACCGAGTCAGCCTGAGAGAATTCATGAAATTTCGTTCCCTGCTGGTCCTGCTGCTCGCGCTCACCGTTACCTGTGTCGCCGCCCAATCCGCGGCGGACATGGGGGCCGGTACGCAGAACCGCAAAGCGTCCGTCTGGCCGCTGAAAGCCACCGCCAGCGAAGCGCAGGCGGCGCAGCTGTCGGCACGTTTCCTGACGCGTTTTCACTACGACGCCAAGCCGCTCGATGACGCCATGTCGGCGCGCATCTACGACGCCTACTTCAAGCTGCTCGACAGCGAAAAGGTCTTCTTCACCCAGGCCGACATGAACAAGTTCGCGCCGATGCGGACCAAGTTCGACGACGCGATCTGGAATCAGGATCTGTCGGCGCCGTTCGCCGTGTTCAACGACTACCTGCAAAGCGCCGTCAAGCAGATGACCTACGCGCGCAGCCTGCTCAAGCAGGGCTTCGATTTCAACACCAACGACACCTACACCTTCGATCGCAAGAACGCCGCGTGGCCGAAGGATCA
>CBAAAD010000531.1:0-2225 GCA_964658785.1 uncultured Methylobacterium sp. | reverse complement strand
GCCGCCGACCGCAAAAAGCGCGGCTCCGCTGACGTCGCCCAGACAGGCCATCCAGATATGCGCCACCACGCGTTCGACCGATTCGCTGCGGCGGCGCGCCAGCACGGCGGCATCGCCCCCATTGCGAAAGGCCGTGGTCAGCGTGCGGCTGACGTCGCCCAGCAGCTGCCGAAGCGCCAGCCTTGCCTCGGCCGACACGCCGGAACGCGGCACCGCGACAGGCAGGCGCGGCAACGGCGGCAGTGCAGCGAGACCCGGTATCGACGACATGATTTGGCTTGGCTCCGTGAGAAGGTGACGATACGCGCGCAGCGTTGACTGAAGAATCATCGCTGCGAATCATCTCACTTGAACAACCATCCGCAGCGCCCTGTTCGACGCCGCGATTCGGCCGCGCCGTTCAGGCGTCGGGCCACGCCGTGAGGATTTCGTAACCGTCGTCGGTCACCGCGATGGTGTGCTCCCACTGCGCCGACAGCGAGTGATCCTTGGTTACCACGGTCCAGCCGTCCGGCAGCTGCCGGGTCTGCGGCTTGCCGGCATTGATCATCGGCTCGATGGTGAAGGTCATGCCCTTCTTCAGCTCGACGCCGGCGCCCGGCTTGCCGTAATGCAGCACCTGCGGCTCGTCGTGGTAGACCTTGCCGATCCCGTGGCCGCAGTACTCGCGCACCACGCTGAAACCGGCCGCCTCGGCGTGCTGCTGAATCGCGTGACCGACGTCGCCCAGCGTGGCGCCCGGACGCACGGCCCTGATGCCGTTCATCATCGCCTCGAAGGTGGTATCAACCAGCCGCTTGGCCAGCACCGACGGCGTGCCGACGAAATACATGCGGCTGGTGTCGCCGTGCCAGCCGTCCTTGATGACGGTGACATCCAGGTTGACGATGTCGCCATCCTTCAGCACCTTGCCCTCGTTCGGGATGCCGTGACAGATCACGTGATTGACCGAGGCGCACAGCGTCTTGGGAAAGCCGTGATAGCCGACGTTGGCCGGCACGGCTTTCTGCACGTTGACGATGTAGTCGTGCGCGAGACGATCGAGCTCTTCGGTAGTTACACCGGGCTTGACGTGGTCCTTGAGCATGGCGAGCACGTCGGCGGCCAGCTTGCCGGCGACGCGCATGCCTTCAAGGTCTTCAGCGGATTTGAGAGTAATAGCCATAAGTCCTGCCTAGATGGCGACGCAGGTCGGTCGGTTCAACTGAAGAATCCGCCGCAACTTGCCGCGCTGCCGGCGCACCGGCTACAATTCGGGAGTTTTGCTGACCTGACGTAGCCGGTTTCACCGCTGCCCAGGGCAAATCGTACCGGGATTGTAACCGTCAAGCGGTCCAATACCCAACCAAACGCCACACACGTATCGGCACCGCCTTCGGGGTGCTGCGCTCGATCCCGCCATTGCATGGGACGTTCGCGGTCGAAGTCGGGGGTACGTGGAGGTCCCAACCCCCAGACCTTACTAAGGTCAATGCAAGGAGTTTCACCATGGCACAAGTCACCATGCGTCAAATGCTCGAAGCCGGCGTCCATTTCGGTCACCAGACCCGTTACTGGAACCCCAAGATGGCTCCGTACATCTTCGGCGCCCGCGGCAAAATCCACATCATCAATCTCGAAAAGACCCTGCCGCTGTTCACCGACGCGATGAATTTCCTGTCGGCGCTGGCGCAGAAGCGCGGCACCATTCTGTTCGTCGGCACCAAGCGTTCGGCCCGCGAGCCGTTGGCTGAAGAGGCTGCACGCGCCGGCATGCCGTACGTCACCTCGCGCTGGCTCGGCGGCATGCTGACCAACTTCCGCACCGTCAAGCAGTCTGTGTCGCGCCTGAAAGAGCTGGAAGCGGCCGAGACCGACGGTTCGTTCGAGAAGCTGGTCAAGCACGAAGTGCTGTCCCGTCGCCGTGAGCGCGACAAGCTGCAGGCTTCGCTGGGCGGCATCAAGGACATGAACCGTCTGCCCGACGCGCTGTTCGTCGTGGACATCGGCCATGAAGACATCGCCGTGCAGGAAGCCAAGAAGCTCGGCATCCCGGTGATCGCCGTGGTCGACACCAACTACAACCCGGAACTCGTTGATTACGCCATCCCCGGCAACGACGACGCCATCCGCGCCATCCAGCTGTACGCCCGCGCCGCGGCCGACTCGATCCTGGAAGGCAAGGCCGCTGCGCCGGCCGCCGCCCAGGGCGACGCCAACGATTTCGTCGAGCTCGACGAGGAAGG
>CBAAAD010000530.1:0-2238 GCA_964658785.1 uncultured Methylobacterium sp. | reverse complement strand
ACGAACGTTACGTCGTCAACGGTAACCTCAAGGCACCAACCTACAAGCGCTGGCTACAGCTTTACGATCCTTCGGTCAGATCTGTTCATACCCTTCCGGTGCGGCTGGTCTCGATCTTGTTGCCAACGTTCAATACACCGGAAATTTGGCTGCGGCGCTGTTTGGACAGCGTGTTGGCGCAGTCTTACCCACACTGGGAATTGTGCGTGGCGGACGATGCCTCGACCGAGCCGCAGGTGCGGAAAGTGCTGGAAGCGTATGTCAAACGCGATCCACGCATTCGTGTCATTTGGCGCGAATGTAACGGGCACATCTCCGCGGCATCCAACAGTGCGCTGACCTTGGCGCGCGGTGACTGGATCGCCTTGCTCGACCACGATGACGAATTGCATCCGGCCGCACTGGCGTCGATCGTCGACGCGTTTCAGCGTCACCCAAAATGGAAACTCGTTTACACGGACGAGGACAAGATTGATGCCGAGGGCGAGCGCTACGATCCTTATTTCAAGCCCAATTGGAACCCGGATCTTTTATGCGGACAAAATTGCGTTAGCCATCTGGGCGTCTATTCGCGTGCGCTGGTAAATGCGGTTGGCGGATTCCGGGAAGGACTAGAAGGTAGTCAGGATTGGGATTTAGCCCTGCGTTGCACCGAACGACTGACATCGGCGGAGATTGGTCATGTGCCGATAGTCCTCTACCACTGGCGAGCCGTCGCCGGATCGACTGCGCAAAACGTGGGCGAGAAAAGCTATGCCCACGAAGCCGGTCGTCGCGCGCTGCGTGGTCATTTCGAGCGAATCGGTGTGGCGGCGGAAGTGCTTGAGATCGATGGCATGCTGGGCGTGTTCCGAATTCGATATCCATTGCCCGAACGTCGGCCACTCATAAGCATCATCGTGCCTACCAGGGATCGGCTGGATCTACTGCGTCGCTGCGTGGAATCGATTTTGGAGCGGACAACCTATCCGCACTACGAAATCATCATCGTGGACAACCAGTCCGTTGAACCCGAATCGCTCGCCTACTTTTCCAGCTTTCATGGCCATCCCAAAGTACGGGTAAGGAACCACGATGAACCGTTCAACTATTCGAGCATAAACAATGCGGCGGTGGCTGACTGTCGAAGCGAACTGGTTTGCCTGTTGAATAACGACGTGGAGGTCATTACCCCCGACTGGCTGGACGAACTGGCCAGCCATGTTGTTCGTCCGCACGTGGGTGCTGTAGGAGCCATGCTGTATTACCCCAACGACACCATCCAGCATGCCGGTGTGGTGACTGGCGTACACGGTGTGGCCGCGCATGTGTACAGCGGTATGCCACGAGGCTTCGTTGGCCAGATGGCGCGTGCAAAGCTAGCGCAGGGAATGAGTGCTGTGACGGCGGCATGCCTGATGGTGCGCCGAAAACTTTACCTTGAGGCAGGCGGCCTCGATACGGGTTTGCAGGTTGCGTTCAACGACATTGATTTCTGCCTTCGTCTGCGGCAGCTCGGCTACACCAATATATGGACGCCGTTTGCTGAGCTCTACCACCATGAGTCCGCGTCACGTGGAAATGAAGACACCGGTGACAAGCTCGCGCGCTTCATGCGCGAGGTGGAATTCATGAAGAATCGTTGGGGTGTGCAGCTGGATCATGATCCAATCTACAACCCCAATCTCACGCTATCAGGCGAGCCGTTCACGCTGTCCTTTCCACCACGCGAATGGCAGCCATCGATCGGGACGGAATCGCTGCACGCGATATCGGACGCCGTCTCGCCGCTCAAGGGCTCGGTGGCGTGATGTCGACATTGCCCTATGTGCCTACCCACTTGCGGCATCCCATACTGTGCATTGGCCATAGCCACGTTGCGAGTGTTGCGCAAGCCGCGAGGGCTTTGCAGATTCCAATGAATGCCCTCAATTTCTGGGAACTGCCAGGCGCCATCACGCTGAAGGACGGCGTGCCGCGCCTGTCGTCCGAGATCGAGCAGCAGTTGATCCAGCATCCCGGCCCCGTGTTCTCGATGATCGGCGGCGCGGCGCATAATGTTCTCGGCATGCTGGTGCACCCGCGTCGTTTCGACTTTGTGCTGCCGGCGCAGCCGCAGCTGCCGCTTGATTCGGCGGCCGAGATATTGCCGGCGCTGGCGGTTCGGCGTGTGCTCGAATCGCTGACGGCGGAATACCTGGCCCTCATGGCTGAGGTTCGTCGACTTTGCGGGGGCGAAATGTGTCATATCGAGTCTCC
>CBAAAD010000529.1:0-2241 GCA_964658785.1 uncultured Methylobacterium sp. | reverse complement strand
GCTGCCGTCGGCACGCAGGTGTTCGGCGTTATAGCGGTAGAGCGCGTCGTAGACCGGCAGAATGGCGCCGCCGGAATAGCCGAACATCACGTCGACGCCCTCGTCGGCGAGTACCTGCACCACCACCTCGGCGCCGCTCATCGGCGTGCCGGCGAGCGGGTGCTCCGCTGCATCGATGGTGATGGAGGATGTCGTCTTGTGCGCTTGGAGCAGTTGCGTAGTCACATGGGTATCCTGGGTTCGCCGCTGGCCGGCGGCATGCGACATGTCGGCTGACAGCAGGTCGTTTAACGGCGCGGTCGGTTGACGGCCGGCATTTCCATGCGCGCGGCCGTTCGTGTTTGGACGTCTAATTGCGGATCAGTTCGACCGCATCCACGTCGATGTTGACCATGGCGTAGGTCGGCTCGCCGTAGATCGACTCGATCAGCGCTTCCTGATCGGTGACGGAGAAGTTCTCCCACTCGATCCCGTTGGGATCCTTGGAGATGGTGAAGCCCCTGGCCTCGTCGTCCTCAAAACCGATGTGCCGAACCTGTCCGGCCTGCTCGGGCATTTCGTTGATCGAGAAATTCAGCTGCCGCGTGCGCCACAGGGCGTACTTGCCCTGCACCACCAGCTGCGGCTGCTGGCCGAGCCGTGCGCTGTAGTCGGCAATGGAGTCATCGAGGTTGCGCACAGCCAGAGCAATATGGAAACGTTTCATGAGCATTCCTTGATGAGATGTTGCGGTTGGAGGTGACGGCCGCCGCGCGGATGGCACCGTTTGGCGGCCGTGGTGTCTAGCTTCAGCCCACTTTCTTCAGCGGCTCGGCAGCCGGTGCTGCCGCCTTTCCCGACTGCAGCCACGGCATGCGCGCGCGCAGCTCCTTGCCGACCTTCTCGATCGGATGATCGAGATCGGCCTGCTTGAACTTCTTGTAGTTCGGCAGACCGGCTTTGTATTCGGCCGTCCAGTTCTTCGCGAAGGTGCCGTCCTGGATGTCGGTCAGCACGTCCTTCATGCGCTGCTTGGTGGCGGCATCGACGATACGCGGCCCGCTGACGTAGTCGCCGTACTGCGCGGTTTCGGAGACGAACTCCAGCATGCGGGTGATGCCGCCTTCGTAGAACAGGTCGACGATCAGCTTCAGCTCGTGCATCACCTCGTAATAGGCGATCTCCGGCTGGTAGCCGGCCTCGACCAGGGTCTCGAAGCCCGCGATCACCAGCTCGCTGGCGCCGCCGCACAGCACGGCCTGCTCGCCGAACAGATCGGTCTCGGTCTCCTCCTTGAAGTCGGTCTGGATCAGCATGGCGCGACCGCCGCCGATGCCGTCGGCATAAGCCTTGGTGGTGGCCTCGGCGTGACCGCTGACGTCCTGATACACGGCCCAGATGCACGGCACGCCGCGACCGCGCTCGTACTCGCTGCGCACCAAGGCGCCTGGGCCTTTCGGCGCGACCAGGATCACGTCGATATCGGCGCGCGGCTTGATCTGGCCGAAGTGGATGTTGAAGCCGTGCGCGAACAGCAGCGCGGCGCCGGGCTTGATGTTGGGCTCGATCACGTCCGTGTACAGCGTCGGCTGCACCATGTCCGGCGTCAGCACGGCGACCAGGTCGGCACCTTTCACCGCCTCGGCAGGCTCGACCACGGCGAAGCCATCGGCCTCGGCCTTCTTCCAGGTCGGGCCGCCGGGGCGCAGGCCGATCACCACGTCGAGGCCGGAATCCTTCAGGTTCAGCGCATGGGCGCGGCCCTGGCTGCCGTAGCCGAGCACGGCGATGCGCGCCTTGGCGAGAGTGTCGTTGGTGGTGGCGTTGCTCATGCGGTGGCTCCTGGGTTCGATGGGTTATGTGTTGCAGGGGTGGAAGAGGTTTTGGACGTCTGGATGGCCGGACGGCTGGAAAAGGTGGTCGGCTGGGTCGTGGCGCCGTCGGAGGCGGAGCCGACCAGCAGCGCGTACTTGGCCAGCGCGCCATGGGTGACCTTGGGTGCCGGCGGATGCCAGTCGGCGCGGCGCTTGGCCAGGTCGACGCTGGTGCGCAGCTCGCGCTTTTCGGCGTCGATGATCACGCTGTCGCCTTCGCGCAGCAGCGCGATCGGACCGCCGCGCGCCGCTTCCGGTGCGATATGCCCGACCATGAAGCCGTGGGTCGCGCCGGAGAAACGGCCGTCGGTGATCAGCGCCACGTCGTTGCCCATGCCGCGTCCGATAAGTGCCGCGGTGACGCCGAGCATTTCGCGCATGCCGGGGC
>CBAAAD010000528.1:0-2245 GCA_964658785.1 uncultured Methylobacterium sp. | reverse complement strand
CGTCGATGATCACGCTGTCGCCTTCGCGCAGCAGCGCGATCGGGCCGCCGCGCGCCGCTTCCGGTGCGATATGCCCGACCATGAAGCCGTGGGTTGCGCCGGAGAAACGGCCGTCCGTGATCAGGGCCACATCGTTGCCCATGCCGCGACCGATCAGCGCAGCGGTGACGCCGAGCATCTCGCGCATGCCGGGCCCGCCGGCCGGGCCTTCGTTGCGGATCACGATGACGTCGCCGGCATGAATCTGATCGCCCTGCACGGCGGCGAAGGCGGCTTCCTCACTCTCGAACACGCGCGCCTTGCCTTCGAACTGGCCGCTTTCCTTGCCTGCAAGCTTGAGGATGCAGCCGTCCGGCGCGAGGTTGCCGTACAGGATGGAGTAACCACCGCGCGGCTTCAGCGGGCTGCTGACCGGATGCACCACGTCCTGCTTGTCGGCGCGCGGCGCGGCGGCGGCTTCCTCGAACAGGCTGCGGCCGGTGACGGTCGGTGCGTCGTCCAGCATGTCGACGGCGATCAGTTCCTGCGCCACGCGGCCGCTGCCCCCGGCGCCGAAGAGTTCCACCGCGGTGTAGCGGCCGGCGGGCAGCAGGTCGGCGATCACCGGCGTGTGCGCCGACGCGGGCTCGAAATCTTCCAGGTTCCATTCGATGTCGGCTTCGCGCGCTATGGCCAGCAGATGCAACACCGCGTTGGTCGAACCGGCTGTCGCCGCAACCATGCGTGCCGCGTTGCGGAACGAGGTGCGGCTGAGCAGATCGAGCGGCTTGCGGTCCTCCCTGAAACATTCCATCACCAGCTCGCCGCAGCGAAACGCCGCGTGACCCTTGGCCGGATGCGTGGCCGGGATGTCGTTGAGTCCCATCGGCGACAGGCCCAGCGTGGTCAGCACCATCGCCATCGTGTTGGCGGTGAACTGGCCGCCGCAGGCGCCGGCGCCGGGACAGGCGTCTTTCTCCACCGAGGTCAGCTCGGCGTCGCTGATCTTGCCGGCGCCGTGCGCGCCGACGGCTTCGAACACCTGCTGGATGGTGATCGGATGGCTGTCGTGCGTGCCGTGCGCGATGCTGCCGCCGTACAGCGCGACGGCAGGGATGTTGAGTCGCGCCATCGCCATCGCCGCCGCGGGAATGGTCTTGTCGCAGCCGCACAGCACCACCATCGCGTCGAGGCAGTGGCCGTCGACGGCCAGCTCGATCGAATCGGTGATTACCTCGCGGCTGATCAACGAGGCGCGCATGCCCGGGGTGCCCATGGCGATGCCGTCGGTCACCGCGATGGTGTTGAACTCGATCGGCGTACCGCCGGCGGCGCGCACGCCGGCTGCGGCGTGTTCGGCCAGTTCGCGCAGGTTGAGGTTGCACGGGCTGACGTTGGACCACGTGTGCACGATTGCCACCAGCGGCTTGGCGATCGCTTCGTCGTCCAGCCCGGTGGCGCGCAGCATCGCGCGGGCGGGAGCCCGATCGGGGCCGGTCTTGATCTGATCACTACGCATGGGGGATTCCAGAAGTTTTGAATGACGCGAGGTAGCGGGGTATCGGCCGAAATGGCGGCAGAAAAAAACTGGACGCGTCCCTGTGTCCAATCGGGGAAGGGAAGACGCTTTGACGCTCTCGTTTCATGCGCTGGCACCGGCGAACGAGGCGTCGGAGGTTTCGACGTGATGCTCGAGCGCGCGCAGCACGGCATCGCACACCGCGTCGGTATTGGCGTCGCCGCCGATGTCGCGGGTATGCGGGCCGTCGCGCAGCACATGAAAGACGGCGGCCTCGATCGCGGCCGCTTCGGCGTCCAGTTGCAGCGAATGACGCAACAGCATCGCGGCCGAGAGAATTGCACCGGTCGGATTGGCAATTCCCTTGCCGGCGATATCGGGCGCCGAGCCGTGGATCGGCTCGTACAGACCGTTGCGACCGTCGCCCAGCGACGCCGACGGCAGCAGGCCGAGCGAACCGGCAATTGCGGCGGCTTCGTCGGTGAGGATGTCGCCGAACAGGTTCTCGGTGACCACCACGTCGTAGTGCGAGGGCTGGGTCAGCAGCAGCATCGCCATCGAATCGACCAGCTGATGCTCAACGGTGACGTCGGCATACTCCGGCGCGATGCGCTGCACCGTGCTGCGCCACAGCCGCGAGGTTTCCAAGACGTTGGCCTTGTCCACCGAGGTGAGGTGCTTTTTGCGGCCGCGCGCCAGATCGAAGGCGCGCCGCACCACGCGCTCGATCTCGTGCACGGTGTATTT
>CBAAAD010000527.1:0-2261 GCA_964658785.1 uncultured Methylobacterium sp. | reverse complement strand
ATTTCCAGCATCGCCGGAAAGGCCTTGGCATCCAGCCCAAGCCCGCCCACCATCACATCATCCAGTGACCAGCGCAGCGCGGCCTGCTCGGCCGGCCGCGCCTTGCGATACCACGCGTCGAGCGCACGGCTGCTGGCGATCTCCTCGGGAATTTTGCCTTCAAAGAAAGCGACGAGATCGTCTTCGTGACGGATCAGGCCCTCGCGCCGCTGCTTCGCCTCGACGCCGAGGGCTTCTTCGAGCACGCGCTGGTTGGCGCGCACGAAGTCCGCCCGGCTGTCGATATCGCCGCGGGTCAGCGCTTCGCGTAGGAAGATCGCGTGCGCCAGCGGCGGATCCTGCAGCTGAAACGTCACCGGCCGCTTCTCGACCAGCACCAGCCCGAACAGGCTGATCTGTTCGTAAGCCACCACAGAGCCGCGCTTCTTCGACCAGTGCGCGTCGCGGCAGCTGGCGCGCAGCAGATGCGCCGCCTGCTGCTCGATCCACAGCGGCTCGACGCGCGCATTCATCATGCCCCACACGCGACCGCCGACATCGAGAATCTGCGCGGAAAAAATCCAGGCCGGAGGCACCTTCGCCAATGAGGAACCCGGAAACACGTGGAACTTTCTTTCGCGCGTGCTGCGATACACGCCCTTGTCGTCCTTGTGGCCGACCTGCGTCGGCAGCCCCGCAAGCAGGCTGCGATGGACCGATTCGAAGCGGCGCTCGCCTTGATCAACCGAGCCTTCTTCGCGTTCACCTCCTCTCCCCGTCGGGGAGAGGATTGAGGTGAGGGGCGGGTGCTCGCGAGAAGATGGCTTGTCCGCCTTGTTCTTCGCTTGAGCTGAAGCTCTGTTTCCATTACCCCGCGAGATTGGCCCCTCACCCCTGCCCTCTCCCCGCGGGGGAGAGGGTGAATTCGTCCACCCCAGCTCCTGCACCACCAGCAACAGCTGCCGATGCAGCTCGCGCCACTCGCGCATGCGCATGAAGCTGAGAAAATGGCGCGAGCACCAGTCACGCAGCTTGGACTGGGTCAGCTCTTCGTGCACGTCGTGATAGGCGCGCCATAGATTCAGCACGCCGACAAAATCCGACTTGGGGTCGGCAAACAGCGCATGCGCCGCGTCGGCCTGCTGGCGCGCATCGGCCGGGCGCTCGCGCGGATCCTGCACGCTGAGGAAGCTCACAATGGTCAGCACGTCGCGCAGAGAACCGAGTTTTTCGCCTTCCACCAGCATGCGCGCCAGCTGCACGTCGATCGGAATTTTCGCCAGCATGCGGCCGATGGCCGTGAGCTTGCGCGACTCGTCGATGGCCGAAATTTCTGCCAGCCGGCGATAGCCGTCGGTAACCACGCGCGGATCAGGCGCATCGAGAAACGGGAAGTCTTCCACTTCACCCAGCTGCAGGGCGAGCATGCGCAGAATCACGTTGGCCAGCGACGACCGCAGCAGCTCGGGGTCGGCGAATTCGGCCCGGCTGGCGTAGTCGGCCTCGTCGTAGAGCCGGTAGCAGATGCCGGCCGACACGCGGCCGCAGCGGCCCTTGCGCTGGTCGGCCGCCGCCTGGGCAATCGGCTCGACGTGCAGCCGCTCGAGCTGGCTGCGCTGGCTGTAACGCTTGACCCGCGCTGTGCCAGTATCGATCACGTAGCGGATGCGCGGCACGGTCAGCGAGGTTTCGGCTACGTTGGTGGCCAGCACTACGCGGCGCTTGTTGCCGGGTTTGAACACGCGATCCTGATCGCCTGCCGACAGGCGCGCGTATAAAGGCAGGATTTCGGTTTCGCGGTACTGCCGACGTGACAGCAGCAGATGCGCGTCGCGGATCTCGCGCTCGCCGGGCAGAAACACCAGCACGTCGCCGCGCGGATCGTCGTGACTGATTTCATCCAGCACCGCCGCGATATGCTCGGCGCTGCCTTGTGAAAAGGGGTCAGAGTCATTTTTCGTGCGCGACCGTTGGTCAGCCAGCGCCTCCTCTGAAAAATGACTCTGACCCCTTTTCAAGCCGATCTGATCGAGCGAGCGCCAGCGCACTTCCACCGGAAACGCGCGGCCTTCCACCGACACGATCGGCGCACCCTCGAAATGCTCGGCGAAACGGGCCGTGTCGATGGTCGCCGAGGTGACGATGATCTTCAGCTCGGGACGCTTTCTCGCCAGCCGCTTCAGATAGCCCAGCAGAAAATCGATATTGAGGCTGCGCTCGTGCGCCTCGTCGATGATGATGGTGTCGTAGTGGCTGAGCCAGGGATCGCCCTGCGTTTCGGC
>CBAAAD010000526.1:0-2268 GCA_964658785.1 uncultured Methylobacterium sp. | reverse complement strand
TCGTTCATCGCGGCCGTGAGGCGCGAGGGCACGTACCAGTTATCCGCTTCGGAAAGCACATGCGAGCCGCAGCGCAGCAGCACGCGGCGATAGCGCACCGGCTCGCTCGGCCCGATCGCCAGCTGGATGCGCAGATCGTCAGGCAGCGGCTTGTCGTCACCGTTGACGCGCTGTGCGCTGACCTTGACCGGCTCGGCCATGTGGTGCTCACCGCACCATCGCTCCATCGTCAGCGTGGCGCTATCGTGGCTGAGCAGATCGGCATTGAAGGTTTGCAACAGCGCCAGCGCTTCGAGTCGACCGACCGGAGTATCCGGCCACGCCGGCGCGGCATCCCGCGCCGCCGCTGCGTCGATCAGACAGCACAGCATGAGCCCGGCGATCGTTGTCGACGCGCTCCGATGCCTCATCACAATCCTTTCGCCGCCTGCGCCACCGCGCGAAACAGCGCACGGCCCTTGCTCATGGTTTCTTCCCACTCGGCGGCGGGGTCGGAGTCGTAGACGATGCCCGCGCCGGCCTGCACGTGCAGGCGGCCGTTCTGAATCACCGCGGTGCGGATCGCGATGGCGGTGTCGGCGTCTCCCCACCAGCCGATCCAGCCGATCGCGCCGGCGTAGATATTGCGCTTGTACGGCTCCAGCTCCTGGATGATTTCCAGCGCGCGGATCTTCGGCGCGCCGCTGAGCGTGCCGGCCGGGAATGTGGCCTTGAGGACGTCCATATAGCTTAGCCCCGGACGCGCCTTGCCCTGCACCTGCGAGACGATATGCATGACGTGCGAGTAGCGCTCGATCGCGAACGACTCACTCACTTCCACGCTGCCGGTTTCGCTGATGCGGCCGATGTCGTTGCGGCCAAGATCGATCAGCATCACGTGTTCGGCGCGCTCTTTCGGATCGGCCAGCAGCTCGGCTTCCAGGGCAACATCTTCCGCCTCGCTCGCACCGCGCTTGCGCGTGCCGGCGAGCGGACGCACGACCACCTTCCCGTCCTTCAGGCGCGCCAGAATTTCCGGCGACGAGCCGACGATCTGGGTATCGCCCAGATCGACGAAGTACATGTAAGGCGACGGGTTGAGCGCGCGCAGCGCGCGATAGACGTCGATCGGGCGCGCATTGAAACCCACGCTCAATCGCTGCGACGGCACCACCTGAAAAATATCGCCGGCGCGGATGTATTCCTTCGCCCGCTCGACCATCGCCTCGAACTCTTCGCGGGTGAACGACGAGGTGAAATCGCTCTCGTCCACCAGCTCGACCGATTGCGTCGGCGACGGATACGAGGCGCCGCCCTGACGCAGGCGGTAGACCAGCGCATCCAGCCGCCGCTGCGCGTTGGCATAGGCCTGCGGCTGCGTCGGGTCGGCGTGCACGATGAGATACAACCGGCCCTTGAGGTTGTCGAACACCGCAACCTCCTCGGCCAGCATCAGCAACACGTCGGCCGTACCCAGCTCGTCGGCGCGATCCCACTGGGCCAGCCGCGGCTCGATGTAGCCAATCGTCTCGAAACCGAAATAGCCGACCAGACCGCCGCTGAAAGCGGGCAGCTCGGGCAGCTGCGGCACGTCGTACTGCTGACGCAGCACTTCGATTTCCGCCAGCGGATCGGCGACGTGGCGACGCTCGGTCACCTCGCCCGAATCCTCCACTTCGAGCTCGTGCCCACGCAGCCGATACACGCGCCGGGCCGGCAGGCCGATGATCGAATAGCGGCCCCAGGTCGCCCCACCCTCGACCGATTCGAACAAAAAGGTATAGCGGCCGTCGGCCAGCTTCAGATACACCGACAGCGGCGTATCGAGGTCGGAAAACACCTCGCGCACCAGCGGAATGCGCGTATGGCCCTTGGCCACCAGCGCGTCGAATTCGTCTCGGGAAATCACAAGCGGCTCGCACTCAAGGAAAGCGGCTGCTGAAGATAGCAGGCCGCAGCAGCGCGGGCACGGCTAACTTCCGGTGCAATGCATACGGCGAATAGGCGTCATAACGAATTGGCCGCCCACGTTGGCCGTCTTCACTTGCCAGCTGTCAGACGGTTTTTTTCACCTTCGTCGCGGCTTTCCGTATCGATGCGCCGGGCGAGCACATAGGCACCCTGCTGCCGCGCGATGGAGGCCGCGCTCCTGCCGCTGGCGTCTTTCAGGTCGAGGTGCGCACCGCGTTCGCGCAGCATGTCGATCAGCCGTCCATTACCAGCCAATGCAGCGTACATCACCGCCGTCTGGCCCTCGCCGTTCGTATCGTCGGCAAGGGTGCACGGCTG
>CBAAAD010000525.1:0-2271 GCA_964658785.1 uncultured Methylobacterium sp. | reverse complement strand
CGCGCGCCACGCGCGCATCGTCGGGCTGCACGCGCATCTGGGTTCGGGCGTGCTCGAACCCAATCATTGGGCCGAGGTGTATGCGCAGCTGGCCAGCCTGGCCGAGCGCATTCCCAGCGTGGAATTTCTCAATATAGGCGGCGGCCTTGGCGTACCGTCGCATCCCGGCGAGCTGCCGCTGGATCTGGACGCGGTCGGCGAGGCGCTGGCCGAGGTCAAGCGGCTGTATCCGCGCTATCAGCTGTGGATGGAACCCGGCCGCTTCCTGGTGGCCGAGGCGGGCGTGCTGCTGGCCAGGGTTACCCAGCTCAAGGGCAAGGGCAGCTGGCGCTATCTCGGCGTGGATGCCGGCATGCACAACTTGATCCGGCCGGCGCTGTATGACGCCTGGCACGAAATCGTCAACCTCACGCGCTTCAACGAACCGGCGACGGCGATGTATCAGGTGGTTGGCCCGATCTGCGAATCCGGCGACGTGCTGGGCAGCGACCGCCGCCTGCCGGAGAGCCACGAGGGCGACGTGGTGCTGATCGCCACCACCGGCGCCTACGGCCAGGTGATGTCTTCACCGTACAATCTGCGCGGTCCGGCAGAAGAAATCATTCTCGAATAGCGGGGAATTCAGGCAATGACCTCCTCTCCCCGTTGGGGAGAGGACTGAGGTGAGTGGCCAACCTCGCGAGTGATTACCAACTGGCAAACGGAGCGCTTCAGGGATGAAACGCCTCAACGTGGACCGAGCGCGCGAACTGCGCGCAACAATGACGGATGCGGAGCAAACGTTGTGGCGCTATCTCCGTAATAGACAGCTGCAGGGATTCAAATTCCGCCGACAACACGAAATCGGCTGTTACATCGCCGATTTCGTACGCACGGAGGCAATGCTGATTGTCGAGCTGGACGGCGGTCAGCATCTCGAGCAGATGGCGTACGACGCACATCGAACACGGCAACTGAAGATCATGGGCTACAACCTTCTGCGTTTCTGGAACAATGATGTGCTGACGGATACCGAAAGCGTGCTTGAGGTGATTTTGACTACTTTGGCCAGCCCGGCCCCTCACCCCAGCCTTCTCCCCGATGGGGAGAGGGGGCAGGCAGCGGCGGAGATTGAAGAGTGACGACGACCATCCAACCGCGCCTGACCCAGGTGTTTCGCTTTGTTCGTCATGCCTACGCCAACGGCGTGGTCGAGCTGGTCTATGCGTTCGACGACGGCGCCGAGCTGATCGAGAAAATCTATTTTCCCGATGCGACTGCGTTGCCGCCTGAGCGCGCCGAAGCCTTTGCAAGAGCGCTGCAGCTTCTGCATCTCATCGCCGGCGTCAGCTACTACAAGGCCGGCGTGCCGCCAACGATTGAAGTGGAGGCCGGTCCGCTCGATGACGCGACGGCCAATGTGCTCGACGCGCTGTATCTGCATGGTCTGGCAGAGTTTGCGTATCGCAACGGGCTGGATTTGCGCGGGCGGATTGCCTTTCCGCGCGGTGGTTCCGCCCCATCTGCCGCGACATCGTTGGGTCTGCCCAAGCGCACCCTGGTGCCGATCGGCGGCGGCAAGGATTCGCTGGTGGCGGTCGAGGCGATCAAGGCCGTCGGCGGCGACGCAACCGCTGTGTGGGTCGGCAATTCGCCCTTGATCGCCGCCTGCGCCGAGCGCACCGGTTTGCCGATGCTCAATATCCAGCGCGAGCTGGCGCCCGGGCTGTTCGAGCTGAACCGGCTCGGCGCGTGGAACGGGCACATCCCCGTGACGGCGGTGAACTCGGCGATCCTCGCGGTGGCGGCCGTTCTGTACGGCTACGATTCGATTGCCTTCGCCAACGAGCGTTCGGCCTCGGTCGCTACGCTGGAATACGACGGCCTGCAGGTGAACCACCAGTGGAGCAAGGGCTACGCGTTCGAGCAGCTGCTGGGCGACTGGCTGCACACGCACGTGGCGGCCGATCTGGATTACTGCTCGCTGCTGCGGCCGTATTCGGAGCTGGCGATCACGCGCGCCTTCGCCAGGCTCACGCCGTACTTCGACACGTTTTCCAGCTGCAACCGCAACTTCAAACTGCTTGGCCCCAAGCCGGCCGACCGCTGGTGCGGGCACTGCCCGAAATGCCATTTCGTGTTTCTGGCGCTGGCGCCGTTCCTGTCCAAGCCGCGCCTGCTCGGTATCTTCGGGCGCAATCTGCTCGACGACGAAACGCAGTCCGCGGGTTTCGATGCGCTGATGGAATACCAGGACCACAAGCCGTTCGAATGCGTCGGTGAAGGTGCCGA
>CBAAAD010000524.1:0-2274 GCA_964658785.1 uncultured Methylobacterium sp. | reverse complement strand
GCCTTGCCGCCGTGCAGGTCCGGATACAGCAGGCGCGAGATGCCGTCCTTGTATTCGCCGGTCTTGCCGGCCTCGTAGCCGTCCAAGGCATAGCGGCCGCTGCCGGCGTGCGTTTCGATCACGCAGAACGGCGTCGGCTTGCTGCGCATCGCCTCGATCAGCGCGAGCAGCACGGTGTGTTTCAGCACATCGGCGAAGTTGCCGGCGTGATAGGCGTGGCGATAGTTCATGGCGATCACGGCATGCGGGGTGGACAAGTATAGGGGCGCTTGCCGTTGGAGCCTGCTTTGGCCTGTTGAGCATCGGCGGCGCAGCGCCTAAGCTTGCGCGGTGAACCGATCACTTCGCCACGTTACGCGCTCGCCATTCCTTTGGGTTCTGGCGGCTTTTGCGTGGCTGCTGCTGGTGGTTTTGCCGGTGCACGGCGAAACCATGGCGATGCACGACATGACGCCTGTCGTGAGTCAGCTGCATGCCAGTCACCCGATGGACAGCATGTCGTCGATGTCCATGGCATCCATGATTGGCACCGATCATTGTCATCACGCGGCGCCCGTCAAGCGTTCACTGCACGCGCAAGACTGCTGCGGCGGCAAGCACGGCCTGACCGGCAGCTGCCATTGCGCCGCCACCGCCGGCAGCGCGATGGCAGCGGTCAGCGTGATCGAGCTGCTGCCGCTGATGCCTGTAGATACCTACCCATCCGTGCGCAACGCCGCCGCGCCGGATGTCGCCCACGGTCCACCGCTGCGACCACCGGCGGCCTGATTCTCCCTCGTCACGATGAGCCCGGTTTGCGCGTGCCTGTTTGCATGCGCCGCTGGAACTACGATCGGCATCGTTATCGATGCCTGCGCGGAGAGTGTCATGAAACATCGATTTCCTTCCCACGCGGCCGACGTTTCGCGTCGTCGCTTTGTGCAGGGCCTTGCGCTGGGCGGTGCGGCCGCTGGCCTGGGCCTGCTGCGTCCCGCCAGCGCGTGGGCGCTGACCAGCCCGGGCCAGCCAACGGTGCTCAGCGGCAGCGATTTTGCGCTGGATATTGCCGATACGCCGGTCAACATCACTGGTGCTGCTCGCCTGGCCACCACCGTCAATGGCGGTATGCCGGGCCCCGTCCTTCGCTGCAAGGAAGGCAGCGCGCTGACTCTGCGGGTGACCAATCGAATGACGGTGCCGACCTCGATCCACTGGCACGGCATCGTGCTGCCGTATGAAATGGATGGCGTGCCGGGCATCAGCTTCGACGGTATTGCTCCCGGCGAGACGTTCGTCTACCGGTTTCCGCTGAAGCAGTCGGGCACCTACTGGTACCACTCGCACTCGCGCTTTCAGGAGCAGACGGGTGTGTACGGCGCGCTGATCGTCGATCCGATCGAGCCGGTTCGCCATGCCGCCGATCGCGACTATGTCGTGCTGCTCAGCGACTGGAGCGACCAAAATCCCGAGCGCATCTACGCCACGCTGAAAAAGCACAGCGACTACTACAACCGCGCCATGCCGACGGCGCCGGACTTTGTCCGAGACGTGCGCGAGCACGGCATCAGCAAGGCCTTGGCCGCGCGCAGGATGTGGAACGTCATGCGCATGAATCCGACCGATTTCAGCGACGTCTCCGCGTACACCTATACCTATCTGATGAACGGTGCAGCGCCGGCGACGAACTGGACCGGCCTGTTTCGTCCGGGCGAAAAGATCCGGCTGCGCTTTATCAACGGCTCGTCGATGACTCTGTTCGACGTGCGCATTCCGGGCTTGAAGATGACCGTGATCGCAGCCGACGGTCAGGACGTGGAGCCGGTGTCGATCGACGAATTTCGTATTGCCGTGGCCGAAACCTACGACGTGATCGTCGAGCCGCTGGAGGATCGCGCCTACACGCTGTTCGCCCAGTCGATCGACCGCAGCGGCTACGCCCGCGGCACGCTGGCGCCGCGGCCTGGCATGCAGGCGGCGGTGCCCGAGGTCGACCGCATCGTGCAGCTCGGCATGCAGGACATGATGGGCGCGATGGCGATGTCGGGTTCCGCCGATCACGGCGGCATGGCGGGGATGAGCATGGGCGACGTGCCGGCCGTGCATCACGCGCGCACCGAATACGGCCCCGGCGTCGATATGCACGTCGACACGCCGCGCACCAACCTCGACGATCCGGGCATCGGCCTGCGCGACAACGGCCGGCGCGTGCTGACCTACGCCGATCTGCACACCGTCGGCGGCTCGATCGACACACGCGAACCGAGCCGCGAGATCGAGCTGCACCTTACCGGCAAT
>CBAAAD010000523.1:0-2293 GCA_964658785.1 uncultured Methylobacterium sp. | reverse complement strand
GCTCGCCGCCGTGCCGTGGAAAAAGCTGCGCGGCGAGGCTCTGGTGCTGCTTGATCACACCTCGGGCAGCCGGCGCCTGATCGACCAGCAGCTGGCCGCGCACGGCGTGGATGCCAACGTCGTGCAGCAGACCGGACACACGCACACGGCGTTTCGCATGGTCGAATCCGGGCTTGGCGTGAGCATCACCCCGCGACTGTCGCTGCCCGCATCCGACCAGCTGGTGACGCGGCCGCTGACGCCAACGGCCAACCGCGCCATCACGCTGATTCGTCGTCGCCACCGCTCGCTGTCGCCGGTGGCCGAGCTGGTGTGGGCGCAGATTCGTGAGATAGCCGCGCAGCTGCCAAAGGCGCCTCGCTGAAGGACGCCGCGGCATCGGCGTGACATCACTCACGCTGTGTTCGGTCAAACGCGCCTAGCGTGGACGCCATTCAACGGAGAACGTCATGCCTTATCAGCTCTATTACTGGACCGGCATCCAGGGTCGTGGTGAATTCGTGCGCCTGGCGCTGGAAGATGCGGACGCCGATTATGTCGACGTGGCGCGCGAACAGGGCGACAAGGCGATCATGCCGCTTCTGCAGGGAAAGCATCCTGGCGCATTGCCCTTTGCACCGCCGTTCTTGAAAGACGGTCGCGCCGTGATCGCACAGGTGGCAAACATCCTGTCGCACCTGGGCCCCAAGTTGAGGCTGGTGCCCACGTCGGCCAGCGCGCAGCAGTATGCAAACCAGCTGCAGCTGACCATTGCCGATCTGGTTACCGAAGTGCACGACACCCACCACCCGATCGCCAGCAGCCTCTATTACGACGACCAGCGCGCCGAAGCCAGGCGCCGGGCTGAGGATTTTCGGCAGCATCGCCTGCCAAAATTTCTCGGTTATTTCGAGAGCGTGCTGGCGCGAATCAACGGGCGACACGCGCTGGCCAGGCACTCGTATGTCGATCTCTCGCTGTTCCAGATCATGCGCGGACTGGACTACGCCTTTCCGCGCGCGATGAAAAAAATGCAGCGCAAGACTCCCCTGCTGCAAGCGCTTACCGAACGGGTTTCCGAGCGGCCGCGCATCGCGGCTTATCTGGCGTCACCGCGACGCCTCGCGTTCAACGAGAACGGCATCTTTCGGCACTACCCCGAACTCGACGCCGCGCGTTGAGCGCGGCTTGATCGAATGGCATCAGCCGCCGTCGGACGACGAGCTGGCCTCGGCCGGCCTGCTCTTGCCCCACTCCAGCACCTTGTACATCGCCGGATGCACCGGCGCCTGGCCAGGCTGCATGTGCCGCGTGCCGTCCGGGTCGACGGTGTAGCTCTGCGGAATGCCGTTCTTCGGCGTCACCACCACCATGTAAAGCATGCCGCTGCGGCGGTATTCCTCGACCTCGTTTTCGCCTTCCTGATGCGAGCTGACGTCGGGCAACGTCATGTGCTTGCCGTCGGTGGCCGCGCCCGAATCCTGCATCGCAGGCAGGTTACGCCCGCCGGATGTTTTCGGCACCGGCGCGTCGGGAACCTTGGGCGGCGGCGGCAGCGGTTTCACCCCGGGGTCATTCATGCCGGGCGGCGGTGGCGCGTTGGTGGCCGGCGCCGTCGACTGGGCATAAACGCTGCTTGCCGCAAGACCTGAGATAAAGAAAAAACTTGCGGCAGCAAGCGCAGTAACGGATTTCATGGGGGCAACCTCAGGTCGGGCCTTCGAGGATAGCAGCGCCTTTACCGCTCAACCGTGAAGCGCGCAGATCATTGGCTCGATCAGCGCGACGGCCCGCGCACGCATGCGAGAATGGCGCATGGCCAAGCTCATTCTCATCGACGGTTCGTCCTACCTCTACCGCGCGTTCCACGCGCTGCCGCCGCTGACCAACGACCACGGCGAGCCGACCGGTGCGCTGTTCGGCGTGGTCAACATGCTGCGCGCCACGCTGAAGGCCAAGCCGGACTATCTGGCTTTTGTCAGCGATGCGGCAGGGCCGACCTTCCGCGACGCGCTCTACGATCAGTACAAGGCCAACCGCCCGCCGATGCCGGACGATCTGCGCGCGCAGATCGAGCCGATGCTGGCGATCGTAGGCGCGCTGGGATTTCCGATTCTGCGCGAGCCGGGCGTGGAAGCGGACGACGTGATCGGCACGCTGGCGACCCAGGCGCAGGCGCTGGGCATCGAGGTGCTGATTTCCACCGGCGACAAGGATCTGGCGCAGCTGGTCAGCTCGCACGTCACCCTGGTCAACACGATGAGCAATACCGTCACCGATATCGACGGCGTGATGGAAAAATTCGGCGTGCGGC
>CBAAAD010000522.1:0-2301 GCA_964658785.1 uncultured Methylobacterium sp. | reverse complement strand
CGCATGAAGCTCAGCCCGGACGAGAAGCCGGAAACCGATACCGAGCGCGGCGATCCGGATAAGGCCTTCGGCAAGGCAGCCGTCACCGTCGACTACGTCTACACCACGCCGCCGGAAACCCATAATCCGATCGAGCTGCACGCCAGCGTGGCGCTGTGGGACGGTGAGCGCTTCACCTTGTACGAAACCTCGCAGGCGATCATGAATCACCGCGCGGTGATGGCGAAGATGCTCGGCGTGCCGCAGGAGAATCTGCGCGTCATCACCGAATATCTTGGCTCGGGTTTTGGCGGCAAGCTGTGGCCGTGGCCGCACGCGCTGCTGGCCGCCGCCGCCGCACGCGACCTGCATCGGCCGATCAAACTGGTGGTGACGCGGCAGATGATGTTTCACAACGTCGGCCACCGCACCAATACCCAGCAGCGCGTGCGCCTCGGTGCCGGCAAGGACGGCAAGCTGGTCTCGCTGCAGCAGGACTTCATCCAGCACAGCTCGCGCCTGGATGACACCAAGGAAGACTGCGGCGAGGCCACCGGCTTTCTCTACAGCACGCCGAACCTGCGCGTCACCTCGGCCTTTGCGCGTCGCGATATTGCGCCGAACACCTCAATGCGCGGACCCGGCGCGGTGCCCGGTTTGTACGCGGTGGAATCGGCGATGGATGAACTGGCCATCGCCCTGAAGATGGACCCGGTCGAACTGCGCCTGATCAACGAGCCGGAGATCGACGAAAGCAAGAATATTCCGTTTTCGTCGCGTCATCTGAAGGAATGCCTGACGACCGGTGCGGAAACATTCGGCTGGTCGAAGCGCAACCCTGCAGTGGGCTCGATGCGCGACAAGGGCGTGATTCTGGGCTGGGGCATGGCCGCGTGCAGCTGGATCGCTTCGCGCGCCGACGCCACCGCCAGCGTGACGATCAACGCCGACGGCAGCGTGCGCGTAGCCAGCGGCACACAGGACATCGGCACCGGCACCTATACGATGCTGGCGCAGATGGTCTCCGAACTGATCGGCGTCGACATGGACAAGGTCAAAGTGGTGATCGGTGACAGCAGCCTGCCGGCCGGGCCGTTCTCGGGCGGGTCCATGGCCACGGCGTCGCTGATTCCCGCGGTGGCGCAAGCCTCGCGAGAGGCCATCGAACAGCTCCTGAAAAGCGCCAGCGAAAGCGACGCCGCGTTTGCAAAGATTGATGCAGACGAGCTGGCTTTCACCAACGGCCGCGTGCATCGCAAAAACGAATCGGCCGATCAGGGCCGCCGCTTTGAAGATGTTCTGACCGCCGCACGCCTCGGCCACGTCGAGGGCAGCGGCAAGGCCAAAGGCACGATGGGCGACAAGCATCCGAAATACTCGTCGCACTCGTACGGCGCGCACTTCGTCGAGGTGAGCTGGGAACCGGCGATCGCCCGGCTGCGTATCAAGCGCGTGGTCAGCGTGATCGACGCGGGCAAGATCATCAACCCGATGACCGGCCGCAACCAGATCGAAGGCGCGGTAACCATGGGCATCGGCATGGCGCTGTTCGAGGAGACCCGCTACGACTCCCGCAACGGCATGGCGATCAACAGCAACCTCGCCGATTACGTGATGGTGACGCATGCCGATGCGCCGGATATCGACGTGGTATTCCTGGACTATCCCGACGCGAAGCTCAACGAGATGGGCGCGCGCGGTATCGGCGAGATCGGTATCGCCGGATTGGCAGCGGCCGTCACCGCGGCTGTGCATCACGCCACCGGCGTGCGCGTACGCGATCTGCCGGTGCACGTCGAGGATCTGCTGATGTCGAAAGTCGCCTGAGTATCACCCATGTCAGGCGCAACACGGCGGGCCGGTCAGTCGCATGATCGGCCCGCTGCATTGGCGCGGCGCGCGGCCTATGCTGTGCGCTGGGGCGCCCCTGATTTTTCCGATTCCACTTCGAGGTAGGCATGAATTCGGCGCAAGAACTGGCCACGCTGATCGCTGCACTGCGCGCGCTGTCGCACGATGCGCAGCCCCGAGCCGCCCTGGCTACTCTGGTGCGCACGCGCGGCTCGACCTTTCGCCGCGCCGGCACGCGCATGCTGGTGCTGGCCGACGGCAGCGTGGTGTGCGAACTCTCCGGCGGCTGCCCGCAGCGCGATATCGTGCAGCGCGCGCTGGAGGTGATGGCAAACGGCGCGACGCGGCTGGTCAGCTATAACGCCGAATCCGGGCTCGATGTGCTGATGGAAATGGGCTGCGGCGGCGAGCTCGAGGTGCTGCTCGAGCCGCTGCTGGCGCCCAAGGCGATGGACTTCGTCGACGCGCTGG
>CBAAAD010000521.1:0-2313 GCA_964658785.1 uncultured Methylobacterium sp. | reverse complement strand
GGCCGTGACCACGCTTGTCAACGGTTCTGCCGAGGGCATCATTTCTCCGCTGGACCGCGGCCTTGCCTACGGCGACGGGCTATTCGAAAGCGTCCGCTTCATCGGAACGAAAGCGCCGCTGTGGCAGCGGCATATGCAGCGACTCGACGAAAGCTGCCGGCGTTTGCACATTCCAGCACCCGATGCGGCGCAACTGTGGAAAGAGGCCATCTCGGTTTCGCGCGATCTGACGCACGCCGTCGTGCGCATCACGCTGACTCGCGGCGTGGGTGAGCGCGGTTATGCGCCGCCGGTATCGCCGTCGGTGACGCGCATCGTTTCAGCTTTCGCAGCGCCCGTCGTGCCAGCGGAAAACTACGCAAACGGCGTGCACGTCCGCGTGTGCGAGCTTCATCTGGCGCAGCAACCTTTACTCGCCGGCATCAAACATCTCAATCGGCTGGAACAGGTGCTGGCGCGCGCCGAGTGGAGCGATCCGGCGATTGCCGAGGGCCTGCTCTGCGACAGTGATGGTCGCGTCGTCTGCGCCACGATGGCCAATCTTTTTGCCGTTATCGACGGTGCGCTGCTGACGCCATCGGTGGATCGCTGCGGCGTTGCCGGCGTCGCCCGTGCCGAGGTCTTACAGGCATTCCCGCAAACGCATATCAGCGACATTCCCCTCGACGTGCTGCGGGGAGCCAAGGAAATTTTTCTAAGCTCCAGCGTGCGCGGCATCGTGCCGGTAAGCTTGCTCGGCGATCGCGTGTACGCACCGGGTACCATCACCCGGAAAGTTCAGCAGCACTGGCACACACTGGGGTTTTCGATGGAGCAGGCAGGATGAGCCGCAGGGCGATAAAAGGCGGCGCGTTGGCGAAGTTGCTGTGGACGATCGTGCTGCTGATCATCGTCGGCGGCGTGGCTTACGGCGCCTACGACTACAACCGCTTTACCGGCGCGCCGCTGCATGTCACGGCACCGGGCGAGAGCATCGATATCGCGCGCGGCACCGGTTTCCGCAATATCGTGACGGACCTGCAGCAGCGCGGTGTGAGCGATGCCAACGGACTTTACTGGCGGCTGCTGGCCGAGCAGATGCGCGTGGCGGGCAAGCTGCACGCCGGCGAATATGCCATCGATGTGGGTATGACGCCGCGCCAGCTGCTGGCCAATATGTCCGCCGGCAAGGTGCTGCAGCGTAATTTCACCATCGTCGACGGCTGGACCTTTGCCGAACTGCGCCAGGCACTGGGCAATGCCGACAAACTCAGGCACGACAGCGTGGGGCTGGACGACGCCACCGTGATGAAGAAAATCGGTGCGGCCGGCGAAGCGCCCGAGGGCCGCTTTCTGCCGGAGACGTATGCCTACGTCAAAGGCGACAGCGATCTGGATATCCTCAAGCGTGCGCACGGCGCGATGAGCAAGATGCTCGCTATGCTATGGCCGCTGCGTGACAAGGATCTGCCGCTGGCCACGCCCTACGATGCGCTGATCCTGGCCTCGATCGTGGAAAAGGAAACCGGTCGCGCCGACGAGCGTCCGCGTATCGCCGGCGTCTTCGTGCGGCGGCTGGAAAGCCACATGATGCTGCAGACTGATCCCAGCGTGATTTACGGCATGGGCGCGCAGTACACCGGCAATATCCACAAGACCGATCTCGCCACCGATACGCCGTACAACACGTATACCCGCGCCGGCCTGCCGCCGACGCCGATCGCCCTGCCGGGCAAGCCCGCGCTGCAAGCCGCGCTGCATCCCGCGGCGGGCAACGAGCTGTATTTTGTCGCTCGCGGTGACGGTGGGCATGTGTTCGCCAGCACGCTCGAAGCGCACAATCGCAACGTCGACTGCTACCAGCGGAAGCATTGCCAGTGAGCGCGGCAGCACAAGCCACAAAGCGTGGAAAATTCATCAGCCTCGAAGGCGGCGAGGGCGCGGGCAAAAGCACCTTGCTGGCCGGTCTGCGCACAAGCATCGAGCAACGTGGGTTCACGCTGGTGCTGACGCGCGAACCCGGCGGCACGCAGCTGGGCGAGGCGGCGCGCGCCATCGTGCTCGATCCCGCGCAGCGTGGCCTGACGGCCGAAGCCGAGCTGCTGCTGATGTTTGCCTCACGCGCGCAGCTGGTGCGCGAGGTGATTGCTCCCGCGCTCGAGGCCGGGCAGTGGGTGCTGTGCGATCGATTCGCCGACGCCAGTTATGCGTATCAGGGTGGTGGGCGCGGCCAGCCGGTCGAGCGCATCGCGGAACTCGAACGCTGGGCCTGCGCCGGGCTGAAGCCCGATCTGACGCTGCTGCTGGATCTGCCCGTGGCGACCGGTCGCGCTC
>CBAAAD010000520.1:0-2330 GCA_964658785.1 uncultured Methylobacterium sp. | reverse complement strand
GCCTGAAGGCCGTGCTGCTCAACCAGCTCGACGAACTGGAAGCCCTGCCGATCAACGATCTGCTGGAGCTGCGCTACAAACGCATGCGCGGCTACGGCGCGTTCCAGGAATAAAGCCATGGCCGGCGTGCGCGGACTGGATCACATCAATCTGCGGGTTTCCGCGGAGCTGCTTGAGCCGGTGCGTTCGTTTTATATCGACATGGTCGGCCTGCGGGACGGCTTCCGCCCGGCCATGAGCTCCGGATCGCACGGTTACTGGCTGTACGCCGGTGAATCGGCGGTAGTGCACCTGAGCGGTGGCGCCGATCATTCGATGCATCCGGACACCGGCTACTTCAGCCACGTCGCCTTTGCCTGCACCGATCTGGAAGCCACCCGCGCACGTCTGGAGTCGGCCGGCGTTCCGCACCGCACCGTGGTGCTGGATGAAGGCGCGCAGGTGCAGATTTTCGTCGTCGATCCGGCGGGCATGACGGTCGAACTCAACTTTCGCCGTTGATTCGCAACGATGTTGAAATACCTTCGCCGTTCTCCCTGAGCGTCGCGCAGCAAAGTCGAAGGGCTAGCGTTCGTCGCGCCCGTTTATGCCGCAACATCGATAACGCCAGACCAGGACCACCGATGGCCAACGACACCACCAGGCTCGCGTTGCTGATCGACGCCAAGCGATGGCCCAGCAGTCATCGCAAGCCCTTTGAGTTGCGCACTCGCGACAGCAAGCCATGAGCGACGCGCTGAAGCAGCATCTCGCCTCTGCGCTGGCGCAAACACCCGCCCCCGCGCTATGCGTGGGATTCAGCGGCGGCCCGGATTCAACCGCATTGCTGCACGCGCTAGGCGAGCTGCCCGACGCACGGTCGCGCGGCCTGCGCGCGCTGCACGTGGACCACGGCATGAGCCCGCAAAGCGCGGCGTGGGCCGAGCACTGCGAGCGCTTTTGCCAAACGCTGAACGTGCCGTGCGAAGTGATTCGTGTGCAGGTCGAACTCGACAAAGGCTTCGGGCTGGAAGCGGCCGCGCGCCACGCGCGCTACGCGGCTTTCGAGTCGTCTTTGCAGCACGGCGAATATCTGCTGCTCGCCCACCATCGCGACGATCAGGCGGAAACGGTACTACTGAAACTGCTGCGCGGCGCGGGGCCGGACAGTCTCGGCGGCATGCGCGCGCTGCGCCCGTTCGCGCGCGGCCAGCTGTGGCGTCCGCTGCTCGATCTGTCGCGGCAGCAGCTGCGCGACTATCTCGATGCCCGGCAGCTGCCCTCGATCGACGACCCATCCAACGGCGACACGCGGTTCGCGCGCAATCATCTGCGCCACGACATCCTGCCGCGGCTGGAGCGGCTGTGGCCGCAGGCAGTGGATTCCATCGTGCACAGCGCCGCGCTCAGCCGTGCCGCCGCCGACGCGCTGCAAGTGCAATGGCTGGCCGCGTTCGACGCGCTGCACGATCCAGCCGTCCAAACGATCGACGCCGCCGGCTGGCTAGCCCTGCACCCTGCGCTGCGCGAACCGCTGCTCGATCACTGGCTGCACGGACTCGGCCTGCCGGCGCCGACCACGGCGCAGCGCCAGCAGATCGAACACCAGTGCAATGCACGCGCCGGGCAGCAGCCGTGCGTGCAATGGCGTGGCGCCGAGCTGCATATCTGGCGCGGTCGGCTGTGGGCGCAGTCGCCGCCGCCAATCATCGACAGCGCCTGGCAAGCGACCTGGCACGGCGAACCGCTGGCGCTGCCCGATGGCGGCACGTTGTCGCTGGCCGATACGGAAATCCGCCTGGCGCAGCCGATGCAGGTGCGCCTGCGTCAGGGCGGCGAACGCATCAAACCGGCCGGCGATGCGTACACGCGCGAGCTGCGCGACCTGTTTCAGCAGGCCATGATTCCCCCGTGGCGCCGCCTTGGCGTGCCGCTGCTGTATGTCGGCACTGACATTGTCGGCGTGGCCGATCGGTGGCTAAGCGAACGAGGCAGGCTGATCTTCGAGCAGGCCGGCACGCGGCCATGCTGGTCGCCGGCGCGCTGACGTCGTCACAAGCGCGCACCTTGGCTGGCCCAACCGATTGATTCCGCGCGGTCACTCGGTTAGCTTTGCTGTCCATGGCCAAGACCGCTTCCGCATCCACCAAGACGCCACCTGCCGTGGACTTCGAGCACTCGCTGGACGAGCTCGAACAGCTGGTCGCCAGGATGGAAGGCGGCGAGATGAGCCTCGACGAGTCGCTGGCCTCGTTCGAACGCGGTATCGGCCTGTACCGTCACTGCCAGCAGTCGCTGGAAAAAGCCGAACTGCGCGTGCGCCTGCTGCTTGATCCCGACGCCCCCGAGAG
>CBAAAD010000519.1:0-2336 GCA_964658785.1 uncultured Methylobacterium sp. | reverse complement strand
TCGCTCATGTGCCGGGGCACGTAGTGCGCGGGCTTGGCCGGGTCGACGCTGGCGGTCAGTTCTTTGGACAGGAACATCGTGCGCAGCACGGACGCGATATCGCCATCGGTACGCTGGAATGTCTTGGCCATGGCGTCGACCAGCGCGGCCGGCGGTTTGTCGGCCACAAAATATTGCGCGATCTGCTGCGATACGAATTGTGCGCATGCGGGCTGCTGCACGATCAGGTCGACGGCCTGAGCAATTTCGTCTGCGCCGCGGCCCTTGATCGTGTGGCCAAGAAAAACCTTGTCGCTGAAATCGTGCTTGTTCGGGTTGAAGACAAACAGGCCATTGCGCACCATCCCCGGGGGTTGGTGAGCGAAGAATCCACCGCCGTTGCCATTGCCCTTGCCCAGTGCCAGACCAGCGCCGGTGAGGATCAGCGTCAGCTGCTGCACGTCCTGCTGGCTGTAGCCTGAGCCGACGCCGAGCGTATGCAGCTCCATCAGCTCGCGCGCGTAGTTCTCGTTGGTCTTGTCCTTGACGTTTTTCGCGTTGTCGAGAAACTGCAGCATCGCCGGGCTTTCCAGCGTGGCCAGCAGCAGATCCCTGAACTTGCCCAGCGCGTGCGGGCGAATCACGTTTTCCTCGTAGTCAGCCGCGCCGATGGCGACGCCGCCTTTGGCCGCATAGACGCTGAAGTGATTGAGCCAGAACCAGACCATCTGCTCTTTCAGCTGATCGGTGCCGTAGATGGCGCGCAGAAGCTCGGTTTGCTGAGCCTGCATGGCCAGATCGCGGCCATGGATGCGCAAGGCCTTTTTGGCGGCAATCTTGCCATCGCCGTCCGGCATGGCCTGAAGGCTCTGCCGGCTGTCGCGAAACTGCGCGGCCAGTTCGATGAGTGGGGTATTGATGGCCTCGTAGCTCTGAATCATCGAAGCTATCTCGGGCGGCAGCGCATTGTCGCGGCGTTCTGCAAGCTGATCATCCAGAAACCGTACGCGCCCCAGCTTTCGGTAATCTGACAACTCGGCCGAGTCGATGCCGAAGCCAACCCGCTGCAGCCAGGCAATGTCTTGCCTGGTCAGCGGCTGTTCGCCCGACAGCGCAGGCGCAGCGGCCAGCGTGCACAGCGCGGTGACTGCCAGCGCAGGCAATACCTTGCGTAACCGATTGGCTGTTTTCGAGACCATGCCGATGCTCACGTGAGATGACGAAACCGCCGCCGGAAGGCGACTTGTTCGTATTCAACGTGTGACATCGTGGTCGGCTGACGCGCCAACGAAAATAAAACGATGGCGTTGGCGTTGATTCACCTGGAGCTTCGGGACAACTGCCCGGCGGGCCAGTTATCTATCGTCGAGGCATACGGCGCCCTGTTGCCCGGCGGAGTCGCGTCAGAACTCGTCGACGAACTCGATGCCGGCTTCCAGTTCGTAGGCTACGGCCTCGGCGCTGCCGCGCACGGTGTCGGCGACGTCGTCGTTCGGCGTATCCACTTCGATGCAGTAGACCTGGCCTTCGCTGTCGCTGACCGATTCGCTGGAGCTGGAATCGTCACGCATCATCGGGATCAAGTCGTCGACTTCCTCGACGTGTTCGACGTTATTGATGCCGTGCAGTGCGGCGATAACCGAATCGGCGCTGGCGCGGCTGCCGATCAGACGAAAACGGACCATGGGCATAGCGGATTCCTCGGCAAGACTAAACTCGGATGCTGACAAGCAGCACGCATACGCGAGGTGATGTCTTCGCTATTGGATACCATGTGCGCCATACCGGCGTTTCCCCGCGCCTTCCATCCCAGCTGCGCCTTGTCACCCGAGACCTGACCATGCCAAAAACCTACGATCGCGATTATTTTGACAAGTGGTATCGCGATCCGAAACACGCGGTGGGCTCGCCGGCCGAGCTGAAGCGCAAGGTGGCAATGGTGGTGGCGCAGGCGGAGTACTACCTCGGCCGGCCGCTGCGTAACGTGCTCGACGTGGGCTGTGGCGAGGCAACCTGGCGCGCGCCGCTGTTGTCGCTGCGGCCGGGAATTGCCTATCGCGGCCTTGATGCCAGCGAGTACGCGGTGGCGCGCTACGGCCGCAGCCGGAATATCGGGCTGGCGCGCTTTGGGCAGCTGGAGCAGCTGCGCTTCGATACGCGCTTCGATCTGATTGTCTGCACCGATGTGCTGCATTATCTGAAGCCGGCAGAAATTCGCGCCGGCCTGGTCGGTATCGGCGAGATGCTCGAAGGCATCGCCTTTCTCGAAGTATTCACCAGCCGCGACGACGTGGCCGGCGATCACCATGGCTTCGTTTCGCGGGCGCCTTCGTGGTATCTACGCGAGTTCGGCGAGG
>CBAAAD010000518.1:2135-2344 GCA_964658785.1 uncultured Methylobacterium sp. | reverse complement strand
TTCGATCGACAACCTGTCGCTGATGGCGCTGATCATCGCCACCGGCTTTGTCGTCGACGACTCGATCGTGATGATCGAGAACATCGTGCGCTATCTGGAAGAAGGCCGCACGCCGCTTGAGGCGGCGCTGGAAGGCGCCGGACAGATCGGCTTCACCATCCTGTCGCTGACCATTTCGCTGATCGCGGTGCTGATCCCGCTGCTGTTCA
>CBAAAD010000518.1:0-2125 GCA_964658785.1 uncultured Methylobacterium sp. | reverse complement strand
TCTTGCCGTGACCATCGTGCTGTCGGGCATCGTCTCGCTGACCCTGGTGCCGATGCTGTGCGCGCGCCTGCTGCGCGCGCAGGTCGATCGTCACCCGAGCCGCTTCGAGCGGATCAGCGAAGGCCTGTTCGACAAGACGCTGGCCGGCTACGAGCGCGGCCTGCGCTTCGTGATGGCGCGGCAGACGCTCACGCTGCTGGTGTTTCTCGGCACGCTGGCGCTCACCGTCATTCTCTACGTCGTGATCCCCAAGGGCCTGTTTCCCACGCAGGACGTGGGCGTGATCCAGGGCATCAGCGTGGCCGACAATTCGGTGTCGTACAAAGCGATGGTGCAGCGGCAGTCGGCGCTGGCCGAAGCGATTCTGAAAGACCCCGACGTTGCCGGCCTCACCTCGTATGTCGGCATCGACGGCACCAACACCACGCTCAACAACGGCCGCTTTCTGATCAATCTGAAGGATCGCGGGGATCGGTCGTCGACCGCCGCCGAGATCGCCCGGCGCATCCAGACCGAGGCGGCGAATGTTTCTGGCATCAAGCTGTTTCTGCAGCCCGAGCAGGATCTCACGCTCGACACCACCATCTCGCCGAACCAGTACCAGTTCGTGCTGCGCGGGCCGAGCCAGCAGGCTTTCATGCAGTACGTGCCCGATCTGGTCGCACGCATGAAAAAGATCCCGTCGATCACCGACGTGACCAGCGACTTGAACAACGACGGCCTCAGCGTCAACGTCGAGGTCAATCGTCAGCTGGCCGCGCGCTACGGCATCACCCCGGCCACGATCGACAACGCGCTGTACGACGCGCTCGGCCAGCGCATTGTCTCGACCATCTTCAACCAGTCCAGCCAGTACCGCGTGATCCTGGTCGCCAAGCCCGAGAGCCTGCCGACGATCGAATCGCTGGGCAATATCTACCTGCCGAGCCAGACCGGCAGCAGCGGCCAGGTGCAGCTGAAGGGCATTGCCGCGATCCAGATCACCAAGTCGCCGCTGGCGATCAGCCATCTGGCGCAGTTCCCGTCAGTGACCATCTCGTTCAACCTGGCCAAGGACGCCTCGCTCAGCAAGGCCGTGGACGCCGTGAACCAGGCCGAGCAGGCGGTGCATCTGCCGTCGTCGATCACCTCGTCGTTCCAGGGCGCCGCGCAGGCGTTCCAGGACTCGCTGTCGAGCGAGGTGTATCTGCTCATCGCGGCGCTGGTGGCCGTCTACATCGTGCTCGGCGTGCTGTATGAAAGCTTCATCCATCCGGTGACGATTCTCTCCACCCTGCCATCGGCCGGCATAGGCGCGCTGCTGGCGCTGATGATCGCGGGCGAGGATCTGGACGTGATCGGCATCATCGGCATCGTGCTGCTGATCGGCATCGTGAAGAAGAACGCGATCATGATCGTGGACTTTGCGCTCGAAGCCGAACGCGAGCACGGCAAGTCGCCGGAAGAGGCGATTTTCGAAGCCTCGCTGCTGCGCTTTCGCCCGATTCTGATGACCACGCTGGCGGCCATGCTCGGCGCGCTGCCGATGCTGCTGGGCACCGGCACCGGTTCGGAGCTGCGCCGGCCGCTGGGCCTGGCGATCATCGGCGGCCTGACCCTGAGCCAGGTGCTGACGCTGTTCACCACGCCGGTGATCTACCTGCTGTTCGACCGCCTGTCGCTGCGTTTCCGCCGCAAGCCGACGGCGCCTTCCTCCGGACCGTCGTCGGATCAGGCGATCGAGCACCGCCCGTGAGCGCGCGCCGATGAGTATCCCAGGCGTCTTCATCAAGCGGCCGGTGGCGACGACCCTGCTCGGCGTCGCGATCCTGCTGTCCGGCCTGCTGGCGTATTTCCAGCTGCCGGTGGCGCCGCTGCCGAACATCACCTTTCCGGTGATCGTGGTGCAGGCGAGCATGGCCGGCGCCAGCCCCGACATCATGGCCTCGACCGTGGCCGCGCCGCTTGAGCGCCGCCTCGGCACCATTGCGGACGTCAACGAACTCACCTCCACCAGCACGGTGGGTTCGGCCAGCATCGTTATCCAGTTCGGTCTGAATCGCGACATCAACGGTGCCGCGCGCGACGTGCAGGCGGCGCTGCAGGCCTCGCGCGCCGACCTGCCTTCCACGCTGCGCAACAACCC
>CBAAAD010000517.1:0-2351 GCA_964658785.1 uncultured Methylobacterium sp. | reverse complement strand
CAACCCAACCTACAAAAGCTGCGGAAGCGGCGAGCCTGCAATCCAATGCGTTGCCTGAAGCTGGTCCAGCAGCGTCACCACGGCCTGTCTGGCCTGGGTGCCGTGGGTCGGCAAGACCAGCATGTCGCCGTCCTGCGCCCAGGCGAGCAGGCCGCGGACGGCGTCGATTTCGTCGAGGCACTCGACCACGGCGTCGGCAGGTACGCCGCGAACGGCCAGCTCGTCACGCAGGATATCGGCCACCTCACCGGCGACGCGGCCACGCATGAAACCATCGATATCTTTCAGCACCACACGCTGCGGCTGGAAGCTCGCTGCGACCGCGGCAAGTTCGCGGATGTCGGCATCTTCGCGATTGCCGGCCTGGCCGAGCACGAGTCCGAGGCGGCCCGTCTCGTTCGCGCTCCTCGCCACACCCAGCAGACCGCGCAGGCCTTCGGGATTGTGCGCGTAGTCGACGAAGACCTGCAGACGGCCGAGCTGCCAGTGCTGCAGTCGCCCGGGGTTATCGGAATGCGCGCGGCCGAAGCTCGCAAGCACCGCGACCATCGTTGCGGCGGAGATACCGAGCGCCGTCGCGGCGAGAACGGCCGCGGAAATATTGGACACGTTGTAGGCGGCGCTGCCGGCAAAACTCAGCGGCATCTCGGCCACGCTGCCCAGGTCGTGATCGACGCCGAGATAGTGCAAGTAAAGACGACCCTCGCGAACGCCGCAGGTGCTGCCGCCGTGCGCGCGATGCGCCAGCAAAATCGGATGCGCTTCATCCTGCGCAAACCACGCGAGCGGTACGCCGATCGTCGCGGCGTGCTTCACCAGCATCGCATCGTCGGCATTGAGGACCAGCAACCCTGTGTGACCCAGCGCGCGGGCCACGGTAAGTTTCACCTGGGCCAGATCGTCGAGCGTGTGGATGCCGTATTCGCCGAAGTGATCATCGCTGACGTTGGTGACCACGGCCACATTGGCGTGCCGCACGGCGAGCCCGCGGCGCAGGATGCCGCCGCGCGCAGTTTCCAGAATCGCCGCATCGACGGTCGGCTGGCGCAGTACTTCGCGCGCGCCGGCGGGGCCGGAGAAATCGCCGGAGTCGATCGCATCGCCGTCGATAAATACGCCGTCGGTGCAGCTGTGCCCCGAGTGCCAGCCGTGCGCGCGCGCCATCGCGGCGAGCAAGCGCACCGTGGTGGTCTTGCCGTTGGAACCTGTCACCACTGCAACGGGAATATCGTGCAGCGTGGACCACTCCACGTCACTCACGGCAGGCAGCTGATCGATAGACCACACGCGCGAGCCGCGGCCTTCGCCGATCGATACCGCATCGTCGTCCGCCAGCGCCGCGATGCCCTTCGCCTCGGCCGCCTGCATCAGCGCGATAAGGCCGGGCCGGCGGTCGGCCGCGGCCAGCGCGCGCAGCGTATGGAAGGCTGAATCGTGATCCCACGTGGCCGGATGGCCGGGGGCATGCAGGCCGACATTCATCGCCAGCGCATCGGCCAGCGTAGCCAGCCACGCCCACTCGTTGACCTCGGTGGCGCTGTAGAGCTGGTCGACCGGCGCCTCGAAGGCCAGCGCGGCGCCGCCCACGTGTGGCCGCTCGAACAGCGGCGCGTGCGGCCAGCCCAGGGCATCGCGGGCCAGCGACACGTTTACGCGCCAGGCGTGGCGCAGCGTTTCGTCCGGCAGCACGCCCAGCGTTTCGAGCACGGCGCCGGTGCCGGCGAAATACAGGTTGATGCCGGTGAGGCGGCGAGAATCCTCGAACGGCAGCGGTTCGGACGACACCGGCGTGGATATTTCAGCCGTAAAGACGGCCGGATCGTTGGGTTCAATCGCAGGCATTGATCAGTCGTCACTCTCGCGCGAGAAGCGCACGCCGCGCTCGTCGCGCACCACGTCGCCGAGATCGGCAAAGTTCGCCTCATTGAAGCCCGGATCGATCACGGTTGGCGCAGGTGGGCTCACCGACGCGTCGACGCGAACCTCGGGCGCACCCTCGGGCCGGAACTTGACGATCTGCTTCCACGAGCGCACCAGCGCGTCGGCGAAGATCAGCAGCAGGTCGCCCGGGCGGCCCATCCGCAGCGCGGCGTCGGTGGCCTTTTGCTCGTCAGGAATCACGGAGATGTCGTTAGCCAACACGCCCGCTGCCTGCAGCGCGCTGGAGAGGATGCGCGGCACCTCATCGCCGTCGCGGCCGCGCAGCGAATCGTCGCGGCGGCAGATGTAGTGGTCGAAACGGCCGGCCACGGCGTTAGCAATGGCGACCAGGTCCTCGTCGCGCCGATCGCCCGGACCGCAGATCACCACGATGCGCCGACCGCTCACGTCGAGCCGCTGCGCCAGATCGG
>CBAAAD010000516.1:0-2353 GCA_964658785.1 uncultured Methylobacterium sp. | reverse complement strand
CGCCTGAAAAAATCGGCAAGGACACGCTGGCCCGTCTGGGCGGCTAATCGCCCTGCCTGGCGGTGATCTGGCGCTGGTCAAGAGTGGCGGTCACGCCAGGTCACCCACGCCCGCGGAAATTTGCCAGAAGCAAGGCGATGGCGTTGACGTCGCTGCCGGCGCCGGGGTCACCTGACGTGGGCTCGTAGTTATTCAGCATGATGGCGAATGCCAGCCGTTCGCCGGCGGCGCTGGTGACGTAACCAACCAGGCAGTGCACGTAGGTCATGCTGCCCGTCTTGGCGTGCACATTGTTTTCGGCGGCCGTGTGGCGAAGCTGCCCGGTAAGGGTGCCGTCAACGCCGGCAATGGGCAGCGCATCATGCAGCTGCGCGGCGTACGGTTGCGCCGCCAGGTAGGCCAATAGGCGCACCATGGCATTTGGCGTTACCAGATCGCGGCGTGACAGCCCCGTACCTTCGTCGATCAGGCTCGCCGATAAGGGAATGCCAATCTGCGTCAGCAGCTGATGCAGGGCCTTGACCGACCATTGTTCGGTGCTGGCGAAGGGCGTGATGCCTGAGGCAGTATCGATCTGCTGCTGATGCGCGCCGACGCTGAGGAAAAGATTCTGCAGGTAGAGGTTTTGCGAACGCTTCAGCCCGCGCTGCAAGATATCCATCAGCAGCGGCGACTGAACTTCGGCCAGCGTATCGGCGCGTGACACCAGCTGCGTATCGTCCTGCGGCCAGTGCAGCACGCGCACCTGGCCGGTCATCGTGATTCCCCGGTCGGCCAGCGCCTTCCGCAGCTTGAAACCGGCGACAAGCGCTGGATCGGGCATCGCCAGCTTGAAGTGTTGCGGGGGTGCCTTGGAGGAAACCGTGCCGAAGGCATACAGCGTGCCGTCACCTGGCGCGCGATAGAGGTTGATGTCACTGGGCGTGCGCGGCGGGGTCGTGGTGATCTGTCCAAGCAGGGGAATTTTGGCGTCGGCGGGATCAAGGCTGACACTGGCTGGCACGCCGGCGGTCGATCCCGGTGTCAGCGTGATGTTGACAATGTTTTCGTCCACGCTGAGCGCGGACGAGGGCACCGCGAACCAGCTTTGCAGATCGCCCGCCTCCCAGCCGGAGCCATAGCTCGGCCCGGTAAAGTAACTGTCGTCAGCGATCAGGTCGCCGCGAACTTCCCGCACGCCGCGCTGAATCAGCTGGCTGGCCAGCTGATCGGCCCAGTCGGCGCTGCCGGGCGTACCAAGCGTGGGGTCACCCATGCCGTACAGAATCAACGGGCCGTTTAGACGGCCATCGTGAACATGCTCGCCGGCCAGCAATCGGGTCCTGATCTGGTAGTTTGTGCCCAGGGTCGACAGGCTCAGCGCGGCCGTGAACAACTTCGCCGTCGAGGCCGGCTGCATCAGCTGATCGGCCTGATGCGCATACAGCGTGCGGCCGCTGTCCAGCGAAACAACCGATATGCCCCAGCTGGCGGCAGCGAAACGCGGCTGTGTGATCTGACTCTCGATCTGTCGCCCCAGGTCGGCTAGATTGTCGACGCCGGACGGGGCTGATGCCGTTGCAATGCCCATCGCCAGCCAGCAGGCGCAGGCCAGCAGGGCACGGGTTGCACGTCGATGCCACGGGCTTGAAGCAGGGTTCATGGGTTCAGTATCGCCAATCCTGCGACATCTTGCTCACAGCCCGTTCGCAGTGTTCTGGTAGCCTTCGCGACTCGTGTCGGCACCTGGCCGGCGGACATACACCTATTCACGAGACTTCCATGCAGATTGCTCACAACTCCGTTGCTGCCTTCCATTACACGCTCACCGATGACCAGGGCCAGGTTGTCGACAGCTCCGAAGGTCGTGAGCCGCTGACCTATCTCCACGGTACCGGGCAGATTGTTCCGGGTCTGGAAAAGCAGATGGAAGGCCGCACGGTTGGCGACAAGTTCAATGCCGACGTATCGCCTGAAGAAGGCTACGGTGTGCACCACGATGAATTGATTCAGGAAGTGCCGAAGGATGCCTTCCAGGGCGTCGAGGATATCCAGCCCGGCATGCAGTTTCAGGGCCGCGGCCCACAGGGTGAAATCAACGTCACCGTGACCAAGGTCGAAGGCAACACTGTCTACATCGACGGCAACCATCCGCTCGCCGGGCAGACGCTGCATTTCGCCATCGAAGTGACCGATGTGCGCGCCGCCACCGCGGAAGAGCTGGAGCACGGCCACGTGCACGGCGCCGGCGGCCACCACCACTGAGATAGTCTCGGGATCTGTCGCTTCAAAAAAAAGCCGGGCGACGCAAAGTCACCCGGCTTTTATTATGGCCATGGATGGCCGGTATGCCGGAAATGCAGGAGCCATTTCC
>CBAAAD010000515.1:0-2359 GCA_964658785.1 uncultured Methylobacterium sp. | reverse complement strand
CGAGGGCTGGGTCAGCAGCAGCATCGCCATCGAATCGACCAGCTGATGCTCGACGGTGACGTCGGCATAGTCCGGCGCGATGCGCTGCACCGTGCTGCGCCACAGCCGCGAGGTTTCCAGCACGTTGGCCTTGTCCACCGAGGTGAGGTGCTTCCTGCGGCCGCGCGCCAGATCGAAGGCGCGGCGCACCACGCGCTCGATCTCGTGCACGGTGTATTTGCACTCGTCGGTGGCGGTGTCGTCGGTGCGCGTCTTGGCGCCGAAGTAGGTGCCGCCGGTGAGTTCGCGCACGAACAGCACGTCGACGTTTTTCAGCTTGTCGTTCTTCAGCGGCGACAGGTTGGCCAGCGACGGATGAACCTGCAGCGGGCGCAGGTTGGCGTACACGCCCAGCGCTGCGCGCAGCGCCAGCAGGCCCTGCTCGGGGCGAACCTTGGCGTTCGGGTCGGACCACTTCGGGCCACCGACCGCACCCAGCAGCACCGCATCGGCGCGCTTGCAGGCGTCGAGCGAGGCGGCCGGCAGCGGCTCGCCGAACGCGTCGATGGCGCTGCCGCCGATCGCGTGCTCCTCGAACCGGAATTCATGGCCGCCGTGTCTGGCGACCGCTTTCAGAACGGCGACGGCCGCCGCGGTGACTTCGGGGCCGACGCCGTCGCCGGGCAGGGTGACGATATGCGCCTTCATGCGGCGACCTCCTGCCGTTCGTGCTGACGTTCATAGGCGCTGATGGTCTCGTCCTGCTGCAGCAGGTAGCCGAGTTGATCGACGCCGTTGAGCAGGCAGTGCTTGGCGAAGGGTTCGAGCTCGAAGCCGATGCGGCTGCCGTCGGGCAGCGCGACGAACTGCTCGCGCACGTCGATGCTCAGCTCGATGCCGGGCTGTTCCAGCAGGCGCCGATGGGCATCGGCCGGCAGCACGATGGTGAGCAGGCCGTTCTTCAGCGAATTGCTGCGGAAGATGTCCGCGATCTCGGACGAGATCACCGCCTGCAGGCCGAAATCCAGCAGCGCCCACGGCGCGTGCTCGCGCGACGAGCCGCAGCCGAAATTGTGGCCGGCCACCAGGATGGCGCAGCCTTTCGTTTCCGGCTTATTGAGCGGAAATTCCGGATTTTCCCTGGCCGGGTTGCCGCTGCCATCGTCAATGTAACGCCAGTCGTTGAAGGCGTACTTGCCCAGCCCCGAACGTTCCGTGGTGGTCAGAAAGCGCGCCGGGATGATGCGGTCGGTATCGATGTTCTCGAACGGCAGCACCGCGGTGCGCGAGCGTATTTCGGTGACGGGCTTCATGCGGCTTGCTCCAGAAAGGCGGACGGGTCGGTGATCTGGCCGGTGACCGCGGCGACCGCCGCCACCAGCGGGCTGGCCAGCACGGTGCGTGCGCCCTTGCCCTGCCGACCTTCGAAGTTGCGGTTGCTGGTGGACACCACCAGCTGGCCCGGCTGGGCGATGTCACCGTTCATGCCGATGCACATCGAGCAGCCGGCTTCGCGCCATTCGGCGCCGGCCGCGCGGAACACTTCGTCCAGGCCTTCGGCTTCGGCCTCGCGCTTGATCAGCACCGAGCCAGGCACGATCAGGGCGCGCACGCCGGGGGCGACCTTGCGGCCGCGCATGACGCTGGCGGCCTCGCGCAGATCGGACAGGCGCGAATTGGTGCAGCTGCCGACAAAGACCACGTCGACCTTCTCGCCGGTCAGCTGCTGGCCGCCGTTGAACTGCATATAGGCCAGCGCTTTTTCTTCCTGCGCATCGCGGGCGGCGGGAATCGCCGCGCCGATCGGCGTGACCATGCCCGGATGCGTGCCGTAGGTGATGGTGGCGCCGATGTCGGCAGCGTCGATGAACACCTCGTGGTCGTAGCGAGCGCCCTCGTCGGTGACCAGAGTTTTCCAGTGCTTGACGGCGGCGTCCCAGGCCGAGCCCTGCGGCGCGCGCGGACGGCCCTTGAGCCAGGCGAAGGTGGTTTCGTCCGGGGCGATCAGGCCGGCGCGGGCGCCCGCCTCGATCGACATGTTGCACACCGTCATGCGCTGCTCCATCGACAGGGCCTCGATGGCGCTGCCGCGGTATTCGATCACCTGGCCGGTGCCACCGCCCACGCCGATTTTTCCGATCACGTGGAGGATCAGATCCTTGGCGCCGACGCCGGGCTTGAGCTGGCCGTTGACGTGGATGGCCAGCGTCTTGGGTTTGCGCTGCAGCAGGCACTGCGTGGCCAGCACGTGGCCGACTTCGGTGGTGCCGATGCCGAAGGCCAGCGCGCCAAACGCGCCGTGCGTGGCGGTGTGGCTGTCGCCGCAGACGATGGTCATGCCCGGCTGGGTGGCGCCGTACTCCGGCCCGATCACGTGCAC
>CBAAAD010000514.1:0-2361 GCA_964658785.1 uncultured Methylobacterium sp. | reverse complement strand
GGCCATATGCAGATGCAGGTGCCGAAGGGCCGCGTGAGCTACGAGCCGAGCTCACTTGACCCGACCTCGCCGCGGGAAACCCAGGCTGGTTTTCGCAGCGCCGCGGTGGCAGATAGCAATGGCACCAAGGGCCGCGTTCGTCCGGAAAGCTTTGCCGACCACTACAGCCAGGCGCGCCAGTTTTTCCGCAGCCAGACCAGGTACGAGCAGGCGCATATCGCATCGGCGCTGGTATTCGAGCTATCCAAAGTGGAAACCGTATACGTGCGTGAGGCCGTGGTTGGCCATTTGCGGCACATCGGCGAAGACCTTGCACGTCGAGTTGCCGACGGACTCGGTCTGGAATCTCTCCCCTCTGCGCCCGCTGCCGCGGTAGAAACAAAAGACGCCGCCGTCTCGCCCGCGCTGCAAATCATCGGCAAGATGAAGGACACGTTGAAAGGGCGCACGGTCGGCATACTCATTCACGACGGATCCGATGCGTCCACCATCAAGACGCTGAAAAAAGCCGTCGAAGGTGCCGGTGGTGCAGTCAAACTGGTCGCTACGCGCGTGGGCGGCATCAAGCTCAGCGATGGCAAGACAACATCGGCCGATGGCCAGCTTGCGGGAACGCCATCGCTGGTGTTCGATGCCGTAGCGCTTGTGCTATCCGAAGCGGCTGGCAAACAGCTGGCCAACGTTGCGGCAGCCGTGGACTTTGCCCGCGAAGCTTTCGGTCATCTCAAAGGCATCGCGGCCGACGAGGGCGCACAGGCGATAATGAAAGCCGGTGGTATCGAAAAGGATGCAGGTGTCGTGACGGCCGAAGACATCAAAGGCTTTATCAAGGCGGCTAAGACGCGCCAGTGGGATCGCGAAGCCAAGGTGCGCACGCTGGCCTGAGCTGGCAATAGGTAGAACAGAAAGGCCGTCCATTTCTGGACGGCTTTTTTATGTCAGACGTTGGCGTCGATCGCTGCCGTGAAAAATGCGATCACGACATCTGTTCCTCGAACGAATTGAGAATCAGCTGGTGAAGCGCATCCGAACCGTAGGGCTTTTGCAGAATCCTCGTCTGGACGTCCATATTGATGCCGCTCACCGCATCGTTCCCCGTGGCAAAAATAACCGGCAGCTGCGGCAGCCTGGCACGCACGGTTTTCACCAGATCGACGCCCGACATGTCGGGCAGGCCAACGTCCGTCAGCAGCAGGTCGATCTTGTTTTCATCGAACGCGATCAGTGCCTGCGCCGCATCGGCTGACTCGACCACCTCATAACCCTTGGACTCGAGAATATCCACGATGCTGACACGGATCATCCAGTCGTCCTCACAGACCAGGATTCGACGCTTGACTGCAGACTTGGAAGACTCAGCAGCAGTAGAAGCCGGCAGCGACGGCGATGCATCCACCGCTGCAACCGTGGATGCTTTCTCCTTGCGCTGCGCCTGCGCCGCCAGCACAAGACGAATTTTCCGGGCGAGCGCTTCGCGTGTATACGGCTTGGTCAACAAGTCCACTCCCTCATCGAGGCGACCGCCGTGGACGATCGAGTTTTCCGTATAGCCAGAGGTGAACAGTACGGCCATATGCGGCAGGCGCTCGCGCGCCTTGCGTGCCACTTCAGGACTTTTCAGTTGCCCGGGCATGACGACATCGGTAAACAGCAGGTCGATCGGGATGCCGCTTTCGATAATGGTCAGCGCACCTTGAGCATCACGCGCCTTGAGCACCCGATAGCCCAGATCAGCCAACAGCGCGACCACGGTATCGCGCACGGCATCGTCGTCTTCGGCTACCAGAATGGTCTCGGTACCGCCAGTAACCACGCCGGAGTCGTGATCGATGACCACGTCCTCGGTCTGCACGGACCGCGGCAGGTAGAGCTTGATGGTAGTGCCCTGCCCCAGCTCGCTATAAACCTTGATATGTCCGCCGGATTGTTTGACGAAACCGTAGACCATCGACAGGCCCAGGCCGGTGCCGTGACCTTCCGGCTTGGTGGTGAAGAATGGCTCGAACACCTGGCCGATAATATCTTCAGGTATGCCGCAGCCGGTGTCAGTGACGGCCAACATGACGTACTGGCCCGGCGTTGCGTCGGGGTTGGTCTGCACATAGCTGTCGTCGAGTGACGCGTTGCCGGCCTCAATCGTCAGGTGCCCGCGGCCATTCATTGCATCGCGCGCGTTGATCGCCAGATTCAGCAGCGCGTTTTCCACGTTGGCCGGATCGATCAACGTATTCCACAGGCCGCCCGCCGCCACGGTTTCGATCTCGATCGCCTCGCCCAGCGCACGGCGCAGCAGATCGTCGAGATCGCGGATCAGCCGGCCCAGGTTTACCACCTTCGGCGCCAGCGGCTGGCGCCGGCCAA
>CBAAAD010000513.1:0-2362 GCA_964658785.1 uncultured Methylobacterium sp. | reverse complement strand
CCGATCACGTGATCAGCGAACGTGCGCGCCAGCTGCTGAAACAGGCGGTCGACAAGCAGCCGGACCATCAGCGTGGCCTGTGGCTGCTGGGTATCAGCCAGTTCCAGCAAAACCACTTTGCCGATGCCGCCGCCACCTGGCGTCAGCTGCAACCCATGCTGCAGCCCGGCAGCGCGGTGGCCAGCGCCGTGGCCGATCAGATCAAAGCCGCCGAGGCGCGCGCGGGCGATACGTCAGGCAAGGCGCCCGATTCCGCCGCACAGTCGAAAGACACTAACCAGCGCCGCGGCCCCGCATTGCAGGTCAACGTGCAACTCGCACCGGCGCTGAGTGCACGCGTTGGCAGCGGCGACACGCTCTTCATCTACGCGCGCGCGCCCGACGGGCCGCCGATGCCGCTGGCTGTCACGCGCATGGCGGCCAACACGCTGCCGGTCAGCGTCACCCTGACCAATGCGATGGCGATGACGCCGCAGCGCACGCTTTCATCCCTACCCAAGGTTTTCGTCGGCGCACGCATCAGCCACAGCGGTCAGGCCATCGCCCAGCCCGGCGATCTCGAAGGTGATGCCGGCGTGGTGGCAGTCGATGCCAGGCAACCCGTACATATCACCATCGACAAGGTGCACTGATGGGCGACGCACGCCAGTATTTCGCGCTCCCTTCGCCGTTCGCCATGAAGCGCGGCGGCGAGCTGCACGGCGCCCACGTCGCCTTCGAAACCTGGGGCACGCTCAACGCGGCGCGCGACAACGCCGTGCTGATTCTCACCGGCCTGTCGCCGAGCGCGCACGCCGCGTCCAATGCCCATGACGATACGCCGGGGTGGTGGGAGGCGATGCTGGGCGACGGCAAGGCCATCGATACTTCGCGCTGGTTCGTGGTCTGCGTAAACTCCCTGGGCAGCGACAAGGGCTCTACCTGCCCCGCATCGATCGACCCGGCCACGGGCGAAGCGTACCGGCTGAACTTTCCCGACCTGTCGCTGGAAGACGTGGCCACCGCCGCGCATGCGGCCGTCAGCAGCCTCGGCATTACGCAGCTGGCCTGCCTCATCGGCTGCTCGATGGGCGGCATGAGCGCGCTGGCCTACATGCTGCTGCATCCCGGCAGCGCCAGAAGCCATATCAGCATCGATACCGCCCCGCAGGCACAGCCGTTCGCCATCGCCATCCGCTCGCTGCAGCGCGAGGCGATACGGCTCGATCCGAACTGGAAGGACGGCAATTACGATATCCAGGGAAGGATGAGTGCCGCGGGCGCAGGATGCGCAGGAGCGGCCGATATTCATATTGAGCAAGGCGGCACCTATCCCGACATCGGCATGAGCATCGCGCGCAAGCTTGGCGTGATTACGTATCGATCGGCGATGGAGTGGAACGGCCGCTTCGCCCGCATCCGGCTCGACCCCGAACAGCGCGACGATGATCCCTTCGGCCGCGAATTCCAGGTGGAGTCCTATCTCGAAGGCCACGCGCAGCGGTTCGTGCGCACCTTCGACCCCAATAGCTATCTTTACCTCTCGCGCGCCAGCGACTGGTTCGACATGGCCGAATACGGCAACGGCAGCGTGCACGAGGGACTCAAACGCATCCAGATCGAGCGTGCGATGGTGATCGGCGTCAGCACCGATATCCTGTTTCCGCTGCAGCAGCAGGAGCAGATCGCCGAAGGTCTTGAGGCCGCAGGCGCCAAGATCGAATTCGTGGCGCTGGACTCGCCGCAGGGCCACGACGCTTTCCTGGTCGATATCGAAAATTACAGCAAGGCGATCGGCGGATTTCTGAGTCGCCTCCCGTAGCAAGCTGAAGCCGGACCCAAGGCGGTACAGAAATTTTGCGCCACGCCCGCCGTTGACGGTTTCATCACTTATAATCAAGGCGTCGCAGCGTCTTACGCATCACCCGATTTACGGAGCCCGCCATGCTCACTCTCGACTTCCCCGGTAGCCGCACGCTGATCGACACGATCGATGAAGCTGTTGGCAAGCAATCCACGCCTGCCATTACCGACACGCTGCGCAACAGCCTGTGCAAGCTGATCCGCAGCAACGAGGTCAAGCTGCCGCCCTGCGTTTTCGAAGCGAACGAAGGGCATTACGCGCGGCGCGAACTCTACTGCAGCGAAGACCACGGCTACTGCGTGGTCGCCATGACATGGGGTCCCGGTCAGGGCACCCTGATCCACGATCACGACGGCATGTGGTGCGTCGAGGGCGTGTGGAACGGTGCGCTCGAAGTGGTGCAGTACGAGCGCATGGAAAACGAGGAAGCGCGCTATCACTTTCGCCCGGTCGGCTCGATCCAGGCCGGCCCGGGATCGGCCGGCAGTCTGATTCCGCCGCACGAGTACCACACCATCC
>CBAAAD010000512.1:0-2365 GCA_964658785.1 uncultured Methylobacterium sp. | reverse complement strand
CCAGCTGCGCGGCATGATCACCGGCTATTACAAGGTGGACGTGGAGCCGGTGAGCATGGTCAAACCCGAACCGGTGGCGGTGATCAAGGAGACGACCCATGACTGACCGTCGAACGTTTCTGCGCATGGCCATCATGGGCACCGCTGGCCTGCTGGTCGCCGGCTGCGACAAGATCTCGCAAAGCAGCTGGGGTCCGAAGGTGCTCGGCAAGGCTCAAGGGCTGAACCGGCGCGTGCAGGCGCTGCTGTCGCCCTCCAGCGCGATGGCCAAGGAATACACCGAAGCCGATATCTCGCCGACCTTCCATCCGAACGGCACCACCATGCCGGACACGGACGAATACCAGGCGCTGATGGCGAACAACTTTCGCGACTACAAGCTCAAGGTCACCGGCCTGGTGAGCAAGCCGGGCGAGTTTTCCATCGACGATCTGAAGAAGCTCGATAACCGCACCCAGATCACCCGTCATGACTGCGTCGAAGGCTGGAGCGCCATCGGCAAATGGCAGGGCACGCAGCTGTCCGCCCTGCTCGATCACGTCGGCGTCGACCCCAAGGCGCGCTTCGTGGTTTTCCACTGCCTGGACAATATGGACGTGGACACGCCCTACTACGAAAGCGTCGACATCGAGGAAGCGCGCCATCCGCAGACGCTGCTCGCCTTCAATCTCAACGACAAGCCGCTGCCGGTATCCAACGGCGCGCCGCTGCGCCTGCGCGTGGGTCGCCAGCTGGGCTACAAGCAGGCCAAGTACATCGGCAGCATTGAGCTGGTCGATACCTTTGCCAAGATCGGCAGCGGCAACGGCGGCTACTGGGAAGACCAGGGCTACGAGTGGTACGCCGGCATCTGAGCGAACCTGCCATTAAACCGGCAGAAACCTTATAGACGTCTATACGTCTGTTGTTTTGGCGGCGCGCGCGCTTTCGGTACGTACACGCAGCACCAGCGCCGCCGCCAGCAGCAGGCCGGCACCGGCGAGGCGAATGACGTTTTCCGGGTTGTCCGCCAGCACGCTGTGATAAAGCATCGGAACGGTGACGATCTGCAGCAGCATCGGCGCCACGATGAAAATATTGAAAAGTCCCATGTAAACGCCCGCCCGCTCGGGCGGGATGCTGCCGGCCAGCATGGCGTACGGGTTGCCCATCATGCTGGCCCAGGAAAGTCCCAAGCCGAGCATCGGCACAAACAGCAGCAGGCGGGTGTGGATCAGCGGCAACGCCAGCAGCCCGATACCGCCGAGCGTCAGACAGGCGGCATGCAATTTTTGCGGCCCCATCCTGCGCGCCAGCGGAATCATCGCAAATGCGCTCAGAAACGCGACGAAATTGTAGAAACCACCGATCTGACCGTTGATCAGCACCGCCTGACTGAAGCCCGACGATCCCGAATCCGTGCTGCCGAACAGCGTGCGCGCCAGCGACAGGGGCACGTATTCCCAATAGCAAAACATGGCGTACCACTGAAACAGCATCATCACCGCCAGCTGGCGCATGGTTACCGGCATTTGCCTGACGGCAGAGCTGATTTCACCCAGCGTGGCGGACAACGAGCGCGGCGCCGCCCGGATGCGCCGGCGCTCCTCGTCGGACAAAGGCAGCTCGCGTGTAGTCAGGGTCGACCAGCCAATGGAGACCACCGAAAACAGCGCACCGATCACGAAGGCGGTGACCACCACGTACGGAATGCCGTGGGCGTTTCGTGCAGCCACGTTCATGCCGAACACGACCAGCAATGACGGCGTCAGATAGGCCAGCGTCTGCGAGAGGCCGGTAAACGCGCTCTGGGTCAGAAAGCCGACAGCGTGCTGCGATGTGTCGAGCCGATCGCTGACAAAGGCCCGGTAAGGTTCCATGGTCACGTTGTTCGCCGCATCGAGTATCCATAGCAGGCTCGCGGCCATCCATAGGGACGGACTGAACGGCATCGCCAGCAAACACACGCTGCAGATAAGTGCACCGATCAAAAAATAAGGCGTGCGCCGGCCCAGCCTGGAGTCGGTGCGGTCGCTCATCGCACCGATCAGCGGCTGCACCAGCAAGCCCGTGATCGGCCCGGCCAGCCACAAATACGGCAGGCTGCCATCGTGCGCACCCAGATATTTATAGATGGGACTCATATTGCTTTGCTGCAGGCCAAAGCTGAACTGGATGCCGAAAAAACCGACATTCATGTTGAGGATTTGCCAGAAACGCAGGCGCGGCTTTACGGGGGACATGCGCTACTCCGCCAACCGGTCTGTTGTGAGCAGCCACGGGTGGAATGTGCCGACCAGCGCGTTCGCGGGCGCAACGAACATCTCCACTGGCCTGCGCTCAATCATGCGCGCGCCGACGCCACAGCGTCGCCCACGGCTGCAGC
>CBAAAD010000511.1:0-2370 GCA_964658785.1 uncultured Methylobacterium sp. | reverse complement strand
CCGCGCTGATCGATGACGCGCACGCCACCGGCACGACCAACCCGACGATGGTGAGTTTCGGCCACGCCAATTTTTACGTGATCGATCGCGACGGTCGCAAGGCACTTCGCGTCAAAGACAGCGACGCCGAGACGCGCACGCATTTCCTCGGCCTGGATTATTTTCCGATCGATCCGTCGTGGCGCATCACCGCCGACTGGGTGCCGTTCAATCCGGCGCACAAGATGGAAATCGGTTCGGTCATCGGCACGATCGACAAGGTCGACGTGCCGGGAAAGGCCGTGTTCAAACGTGACGGCCACACGTACGAGCTGATGCCGTATCAGGAAGAGCCGGGCGGCGACCTGTTCTTCGTGATCGCCGACCGCACTTCGGGCAAGGAAACCTACGGCGCGGCGCGCTTCATGGACGTGCCGCTGCCGAAGGACGGCAAGGTGATTCTCGATTTCAACCTGGCCTACAACCCGCCGTGCGCCTTCACGCCGTATGCCACATGTCCGCTGGCGCCGCCGGAAAATCGGCTCGATCTGCGCGTGACGGCCGGCGAAGAAAAATACCGTGGCGGTCATCCGCACTGATGGCATTCCGGCCAGCGCGGGATCGACAGCGAATGATCGTCCCTGCGCCGGCCGTCGACTACTGAAAGTTCAGCGGCCGACGAAGCTGGCCTTGCGCTTTTCCAGAAACGCGGACGTGCCCTCGCGCATATCCTCGGTGGAAAACGCCAGCGCGAAGCCCTGGGTTTCGAACTCCAGCCCCTGATCGATCGCGGTCTCGCCGCCGCTGAGCACGGCATCGAGAATGCCGGCGGCCGCCAGCGGCGCCGCGGCGGCGAGTTGATCGGCCAGTGCCGCAACCGCTTCATCCAGCGCTTCGGGCGCGACCACACGCGTGACGATGCCGAGCTCGTAGGCCCGCTGCGCGTTGATCGTGGCGCCGGTCAGGCACAGCTCCAGCGCGGCCCCGCGGCCGGCCAGCCGCAGCAGCCGCTGCGTGCCGCCGAAGCCGGGGATCAGCCCAAGGTTGATTTCCGGCTGGCCGAACTTCGCCTTTTCGCTGGCCACACGCAGATGGCAGGCCATGGCCAGCTCCATGCCGCCGCCCAGGGCAAAGCCCTGAATACGCGCGATCACCGGCTTGCCGAGGCGTTCGATCGCGCTCATCAGGCGCTGGCCCGTGCGCGAAAACGCTAGCGCCTGGGTGGGGGTGTAGCCGTTCATCTCGGCGATGTCGGCACCGGCGACAAAGGCCTTTTCGCCGGCGCCGGTCAGCACCACGACGCGCACGCCATCGTCCTGCGCGGCCTGAGCGAACGCGAGGGTCAGCTCGTTGAGCGTTTCGCGGTTGAGCGCGTTGAGTTTGTCCGGCCGGTTGACGACGATCGTATGCACGGCGCCGCGGTTGGCAATTTCCAGGTTGCGAAAGGCCATAAGCAATCCCAATGGTGGCAAAACCGGCATGTTAGCAGTGGGAACCTTTGCCGCCGGGGAGGTTCTTAACTCGGGACAGCGGCCCTGCACGATCGCTGTTAACCGCTTACGATGTGGCACCCGGCGGTGATCATCAGGCCGACCCTGGCAACTGAGAAGGATCCGATGGAAAAACGCTCGACACATTGGCCGAAACCCGGGCGCCTGTTGCTGCTGGGGTCCTTTCTGCTCGCCGGGGCAGTGTGCGCGCAAGGGCGTGCGCCCGATGCGCCAGCGGCATCGGCCAAGCTCGACAAGGCCAAGTTGTCGTATGCGATCGGTTATCAGATCGGGGACCAGTTCGCTGACGGCAAACCCGATGTGGACATTCCCACGCTGCAGCGCGCGATTCAGGACGCTTATGCCAAGCGGCGTCCCGCGGTGCCGATGCCGCAAATGCATGAGCAGCTCCAGCTGCTGGCCCATCAGATGCATTCGGACGCGCTGACTGAATACAAGCGCATCGCGGTGGACAACGCGCGCAAGAGCAGCGGCTTCATGGCGACCAACGCGCAGCAGAAGGGCGTGGTGCAGCTGCCTTCCGGCATCCAGTATTCCGTCATCACCAAAGGTACCGGTACCAGCAGCCCGGGCGTGACCAGCACGGTGGTGGTGAATTACCGCGGCATGCTGATCGACGGCACCGAGTTCGACAGCACCTGGGCGCACGGCGCGCCAGCGAGCATGACCGTGGACAAGATGATCCGCGGCTGGCAGGACGTGATTCCACGCATGCACGTCGGCGATCGCTGGAAGGTGGTCATTCCGCCGCAGCTGGCCTACGGCGAAACCGGCGCTCTGCCGCGCATTGGCCCGAACGAGGCGCTGGTGTTCGAAATCCAGCTGCTCGACATCAAGCCGCAGTCGGACAAGCCCTGAGTCAGCCAGGTCTTGAATCAGC
>CBAAAD010000510.1:0-2375 GCA_964658785.1 uncultured Methylobacterium sp. | reverse complement strand
GTCACGTCGCCGACTACCACGAGCGTGGTGAGGTCCGGGCGATAGGTCGCATCGAAGTAGCTTTTGACGTCCGCCAGGGTCACCGCATTGACCGTGGTCGGCAGGGCTTCGCGCAGGCCCGGGTCGCCGGCCGGCAGCATGCCCCTGGTCAGCGCATGAAACATCTTGTATTCGGGCGATTCGATTTCACCGGCCAGCGTGCGCGCCAGCGTGCTTTGCTGCACCTCGAACGCCTGCGCCGGCAGCGCCGGATGCAGCTCGTTGTCGGCCAGCAGCTGCATGCCCTTGTCGAATGCGCCGCTGGGTACGGCAAGCGTAAAGTCGCTGCCGCCGGACGCGGACGCCGAGATATCGTCCAGCGCCTTGTGGAACGCGCTGCGGTCGAGGCTGGTAGTGCCGTAATCGAACAGCGAGGCGAGCAGGCGACCGACGCCCTCCTGCCCCTTCGGCTCCTGCAGGCCGGCATCGTGATCGACATGGCCGACGACGGTCACCGTCTTGCTGATGCTCTCCGGCTGCACGATCAGGCGCAGGCCGTTGGCCAGCTTCATGTCGGTGGGCGCCAGCGTCCAGTGCGGCATCTGCAGCGTGCCGAGCGCCTTTTCGGCCCACGCCGGCAGCGGCGCGTCGAGCTTGTCGTCGCCACCGAACGATTCGGTGCCGCCGAAGCCGCTGCTGTCCGGCGGACGCTTGCCGTCATTGCTGGGCGTCAGCACCACGGTGATGCGCTGGTGCGATTTCAGATACTCGCGTGCCACCCGGTTGACGTCGTCGATGGTGACGGCGGCAATCAGCTTTTCGGCGGCCTCGGGCGAATCCACGCCCTGCCATGCCAGCGCCTGCGACCACGCGCTGGCGAGGGTCACGGCGCTGTTCTTGTTGAACTCGGCCTGGGCCAGTTCGGAGCGCTTGGCCGCATCGACCAGCTCGGGCGAGACGCCGTCCTTCAGCAACTGCGTCACCACCTCCTCGAGACTGGCCTGGGTCTGCTTGGCGTCACCGCCCTTGGGGAAGCTGGCCTCGATGGCGCCGATGCCGCCGCGAGTGAACGGCTGCATCTGCGCATCGGCGCTGAGCACCTTGCCCTGCGCGGCCAGCTCCGACAGGCTGCTGCGCGCATTGCCCAGCACGTCCATCAGCACCTGCGCCGCGGCGTAATCCTTGCTCTGCTGGCCCGGCATGCGATAAAGAAACTGCACTGTTCCGGTGCCCTGCGGCGTGCTGCTGCTGATCGTCTGCGGCTTGAACGGCTTCAGCGCGATCGGCACACGCGCCGGCGTGGCGCGCTGCGAAATCGGATCGAACAGCTGCTTGACCTTGGCCAGCGTGGCCTGCGGATCGACGTCGCCGACGATCACGAAGATCGCGTTGTTCGGCACATACCAGTCGGTGTGGAACTGCTTGAGCACAGCCGACGTGGTTTTGTCGAAGGTCGGCCGCGTGCCCAGCGGATCGGCCTCGTAGCCGGTGCCGGCGAACAGCGCTCCCTCGGCTTTTTCGAAGGCCAGGAAACCGGGATCGGAAATGTCGCGCGACACCTCCTGCTCGATCGCGCCTTTCTCCAGGCCCCAGTCCTTGTCGCTGACCAGCAGGCCCTGCATGCGGGTGGCCTCGATATGCAGCAGGATGTCGAGATAGGCCGACGGCGCCACGAAGTAGTACTGGGTCGCATCGTTGGTGGTGAAGGCGTTGTTGTCGCCGCCCATTTTGCCGGTCATTTCGTTCAACTGCGCGCCGGTCATACCGGTGCTGTCGCGAAACATCATGTGTTCCAGCGCGTGCGCAGTGCCGGGATAACCGGTCGGCGTCTCGTAACCGCCGGCCAGATAAGTGATCTGGGTGGTCACCATCGGCGCCAGCGTGTCGCGCACGATCACCACGCGCAGGCCGTTCCTCAACGTGGCGCGGGTAACGTTGCCCGCTTCGCTGGCGACCGCCGGAATGGCCGCGTCGGCCGCATGCGCCGCGCCGCCCAGCAAACCGATACCCAGCAGCACGCTCCATGTCAGGGGCTTGAGCTTGTTCAACATCATGACCGGTGATTCCTTGTGGATGGCTGATGGGAGTTTTCGTGCGTGCGCGATACGCCGCGCCTTCATAGACCGTGAAACGACGACGGAATTCTGCTGACGTCCCGGCAGACTGCCGCGTGCCAAATGGCATGATCCCATGCCTATGCGGAACCGCGGCAGGACAGGCGGCAAGCTGCCGCAACGCCCGCTTGCATGGGAAGCAGGCCCGATCGCAAGTTCCAGCGATCGCAGCCGATTGTCGTCAGCGCGGGCTCGCACCGACGATCAGCGGCTCCGGCTCAAGCTGCACGCCGAAGGCCTCCTGCACGCCGGCCATCACCTGCTGCGCCAATGCCCACAGCT
>CBAAAD010000509.1:0-2386 GCA_964658785.1 uncultured Methylobacterium sp. | reverse complement strand
GGTGGTGGAATCGGTGCTGGGCTTGGGCTGCTCGTTCATGCCGGTAATGCTACAGGAAGGGTGTGTGACGGGACTTGGTGCCGCGACGTTGCGTCAGCGCGAATGAGTAGATCGTGTTTGCGCGAGCCGGGTGTTCGCCCGCAGCTGACCGCCGATCTCGTCACTGTTCATAACTCGACCGGCTTGCCGTCCTGCTTGTAGATCACGCCGGCCTTCATAACAAAGTTGACGTGTTGCATGGTGGTGATGTCGTCGAGCGGATTGCCTGGAACGGCGATGATGTCGGCGCCGCGCCCGACGGCAATCTGCCCGAGCTGATCCTGCTTGCGCAGCAGCTCGGCGGCATGCGTGGTGGCGGCCTGCAGCACGAACATCGGCGGCATACCGGCGTCGACCATGTATTTGAACTCTTTCGCGTTCTGGCCGTGCGGATAGACCGCGGCATCGGTGCCAAAGGCGATCTTTACACCAGCCTTGTACGCGCGACCGGCGGTGGCTTGAATGATCGGGCCGACCTGCATGGCCTTGGCGACAATCTGCGGCGGGTAGTAGCCGGGTTTAGCGGCCATCTCCTGCACGTATTTGCCGGCGATGATGGTGGGTACGTACCAGGTGCCATGTTCCTTCATCAGCCGCATGTCCTCGGCGTCCATGAACGTGCCGTGCTCGATCGAATCGACGCCGCCCAGTACCGCGCGACGAATGGCCTCCGCACCGTGCGCGTGGGCGGCCACGGTGAAGCCATAGTCATGCGCAGCAGCGACCACGGCCTTGATTTCTTCCAGAGTCATCTGCGCGTTGTCAGCGCTGGCGCTTTCGTCCAGTACGCCGCCGGAGGGCATGATCTTGATCAGATCCACACCATCCTTGTAGTGCTGTCGCACGGCCTTCAGGGCATCTTCGGGGCTGTTGATGATGCCGTCGCCGGCACCGCCGTCGCGGGTCAGATCCCGCCGGTAGCCGTCGGTTGGATCGGCATGACCACCGGTGCTGCCGATGGGTACGCCGGCGGTGAACATGCGTGGTCCGGGCACTATGCCGGCGTTGATGGCGTTGCGCAGGGCGACGGAATCGTTCTGGTTGTCGCCGACGTTGCGCACGCTGGTAAAACCGGCCAGCAAGGTGCGTTTGGCGTAGACGGTGGAGCGGATTGCGTAGTCGGCGATGTTCCAGCGAAACTGGTCGGTATATGCGGTGGGGCTGGTCTCGTCGGTAAGATGCGTGTGCGCATCGATCAGCCCAGGCAGGCAGGTGGTGTTGACCAGGTCGAAATAATGAAAGCTGCCGCCGGCACGGATGGCGGTCTGCTGGTACGGCTGGATATCCACCGCACCGGCGTGCAGCTCCCTGATGCGGCCGCCATCGACGATCACCGTGGTCTCACCGAGCATTTTGCCGGCTGCACTATCCAGCATGCGCGCGCAGTGCAGCACGCTGACGTCGTGATTGGCCGGCGCGTCGGCGGCCATGCTGCCGATCGGAAGCGAAAACATCAGTGTGGCGAGGACAAGCGCATAGCGTACTGTCATGGTGACGTTCCGAAGAGTTCGTCCCTGATCTTAGACAGACTTGCGAACATAGTCACGGAACGGCGGCCGACACCTCGGCTCGCCCCGCAATGGGTGCCGCAGACTAGTCGTTGCGCCGCCCGCTGTCGTCCATGACCGGTGCTGATGCGGCGTGCTGATGCTCGTGTTTGTGATGCTCGGTGGCGACGTGGCGATCGTGCAGGTCGGAACTGGAGGCGTCGGTGAGTACGGGTTCGGCGATCGGTTCCGGTGCGCTTCCGACGGGGTCGGCCAGCAGGGCTGGCGAGACCGGCGCGGTGGCCTCTTCCTCGTCATCGAGCTTGCTGCCGCTGGCGGCATCCTTTTCGTTGCCACCGGGGGTGATCTTGAGAATCGAGTGGCGCACTTCGCGCGAGAGGATCACGCGCGCGTCGCGCACCATGCCCTCGAGCGCAACATCGTAATCGAGCTTGCCGGCGTCGTCGGTCCACACCACGCGGCGTTCGCGCAGCTTCTGGATGAAGCCGCGGAACAGCGACTTGTCGAAAAATTCCGGCGAGGACAGCTCCTGCAGCAGGCTCAGCCGCTGCGCGGTGAGCGTGCAGGCGCTTTCCAGCTCGGCGCTGGTCAGCGTGTGCGGGCCGTTCTTGGTCAGCGCCGCGACGGTGATGTAGTAGCGTTCGAAGGCCTGGATCAGGCTGCGCGCGATCACCTTCAGCTGGAACGCGCCGTCGTCCTGGCCGGCGCTGCGCTCGAGCACGCGTCCGTCGCCGCTGGATTCAGCAGGCCGCGGCGCACGAAGAAATCGATGGTGTCCTGCAGCTGCGCGCCAAAGCCGTCGTCATTGCCGAGGCTGGTGACAAAGGCGCCGAGGGTCT
>CBAAAD010000508.1:0-2387 GCA_964658785.1 uncultured Methylobacterium sp. | reverse complement strand
CGCTCATTGCGTTATTCATCTTGCCTTGCTCGATGCCGTACGTGCCACGTTACTGTTCAACCCTACTATCTCCGCATGACTATCTCAGCATGCACGCGAACGAACCGCCAGCATGCGCGGCCTGAACCGCCGTTTGAGTTTGATAGTGCCCGGAACGCCCGGCCGTACCTGCGACGCGCGTCACTGTGCCAGCCGACTGCCGCTCATGCCGCCTTGCGCAACTGCCAGGCACTGACCAGCCGCGCGCCGAACCAGCCCAGCAAGGCCGCGGCCAGCGGCACGGCCAGCAGCAGCCACAGCGGCAGGCCACCGACCTGAAGCTTGCCGTTGTAGGCCTGACTGAGCTGGGCCACCGGGTCGGCCAGGGCAAATTCGATGCCGATCGCCAGCAGGGCCGCGAGCATGCCGCTGAACAGGCCGTACCAGATGCCGGCATAAAGATACGGCCTGCGCACGAAGGCGCCGCTGGCGCCGATGAGCAACAGCACGCCGATTTCTTCGTGTCGGCTGGCAATGTCCACGCGCACGGTATTGCCCACCACCAGCAGCGCCGCCAGGATCAGCAGTGAAGCCAGCACCAGCACCGCGCGATTGCCCACCGCCAGCAGCGCGTCCAGCCGCTGCCGCCAGGTGCCGCTGTCCTGCACCATGTCGACGCTGTGCATGGCGCGAATATCCGTCACCAGCTGGCCGATCGCCGCGGCGCCCAGCGCCTCGCGCGGCTGCAGCTGCAGCACGTAGGGCAGCGGGTTGCTGTCCAGCGTTTTCAGCGCGCCGGTAAAACCCTGCATCTTGGACAGCTCGTCCATGCCCTGCTGCGGCGTCTTGATAATGACCGAGGCCACCTCCGGCCGCTCGCCGATCTGCTTGGCCAGCAGCTGCGCTTGCTGCGGTCCCTGATCGGGCTGCATGAATACGCTGATGGCCTGGCTCTGGCCCAGCGTTTCGCCGAGCTTCTGCACATTGCCGAGCAAAAGATAGAAAGCCAGCGGCAGCGCCAGCGCCAGACCCATTACGGCGATCGTCAGCAGGCTGCCCAGCGGGCGCAAGCCCAATCGGCGCAGGCTGGCCACCGCGCTCCAGCCATGGTGTTCGCGCCAGCTGGCGAAGCGCCGGCTCTGGTTTTTCTCGGCGCGCGGCGAGGGGGCCTGATCGACGGGGACGTTCTCCGGCGGCATGCTCACAGCACCTCCTGCGCAGCCAGGTCGGCCACCAGACGGCCGTGGTCCAGCACGATCACGCGCTTCTTCATGCGCTTGATCAGCGGCAGATCGTGGCTGGCGATCAGCACCGTGGTGCCGACCTGCTGGAACTCGCCGAACAGGCCCATGATTTCCATCGCCAGCTGCGGATCGAGATTGCCGGTGGGCTCGTCGGCGATCAGCAGGGTCGGCCGCGCCACGATGGCGCGGGCGATGCCGACGCGCTGGCGCTCGCCGGCGGAGAGGGTGGCCGGCAGCTGACGTTCGTAGGCCAGCAGGCCAACCTTCTCCAGCGCGGCGCGCACGCGGCGGGCGCGCTCGGGGCGGGCAACGCCGCCGATCGTAAGCGGCAGCTCGACGTTGGCAAACACCGTGCGCTCCATCAGCAGGCGGTGATCCTGGAACACCATGCCGATGCGCCGGCGCAGCCTGGGCACGCCGCCGCCGCGGACCTTCGCCAGGTTCTGTCCGTCCAGCATGATCACGCCGTGCGAGGGCCGTTCGATCAGTCCCAGCAGATTGAGCAAGGTGCTCTTGCCCGCGCCGGAATGGCCGGTGACGAACGCCATTTCGCCCGTAGGCACCTCAAAGGAAAGCTGCGACAGCGCTTCGTGCCCGCCGTCGTAGCGTTTGCTGACTTGATCAAAATGGATCACCGAGCGTCCCCGAACTGCGTGTCGTGTTGCCAGCGGCAAGGATAAGGGAAGCGCGCGTCAAGCGGCTGGCCCACGTGCGTTGCCGCTGCCGCTGCTTCAGCCGCGAGGGCCGTGATCCTGCTCGCGATTTTTCTGATTCCCCTCGCGGCACCGGCCGCGAAGGGAATCGTGCCATCAGCGGCCGGTGAACAGCCGCGTCAGCCGGCTGAACAGGCCCGGCTTTTTCGCGCTCGGCGCGTCGCCGGCAGGCTTGCTCGCTGCGTTGCCGGAAGTCACTGCGACCTGCCGCGAGGGACGGCTACCGTTGGACGATGCGTCCGCCGCACTGCGCTCGCGCGGCGGACGGCGCTCGCCGCGCGGGGCGCGGCTGCCTTCCTTCGCAACGGCCGATGTCTGAGCATCGCCGCTCGGGCCGGCTGCACCGACGGTTTCCGCCACGCCTTCGCGGCGACGGTTGCGGCCGCCGCGTCGACGACGCGGCTTGCGCGCGGCATCGCCTGCCTCGCCAACCGCCGTTGGCTGAGTGTCA
>CBAAAD010000507.1:0-2391 GCA_964658785.1 uncultured Methylobacterium sp. | reverse complement strand
GTGGTGGCCACGCTGACCCTGCTGGTGAATCTTTCACGCCCGGTCGCGGCGCTGGGCGTGATCGTATTTCCGCTGACGGCACTGCTGGTTTTTGTCGACAGCTTTATCGCACCGCCGACCCTGCCCCACCCGGTGGATTGGCAGATCAAGCTGCACGTGACGGTGGCTCTCATCGCCTTCAGCGTGCTCTCGATGGCGGCCGTGCTGGCGATTCTGCTGGCGGTGCAGGAACGCGCGCTGCGCCATCGCCAGTTCAGTCCGTGGATGCGCGCGCTGCCGCCGCTGACCTTGACCGAAACGCTGCTGTTCCGCCTGATTGCCGCGGGTTTCCTGCTGCTGACGCTGACCTTGATCACCGGCGCGCTGTTTGTCGACAACCTTTTCAGCCAGCACCTGGCGCACAAGACCGTGCTATCGATCGTCGCGTGGCTGGTCTTCGGCCTGCTGCTGTATGGCCGCTGGCGTCACGGCTGGCGCGGCCAGCGCGCGGTCAATCTCACCTTGATCGGCATGGCCGTGCTGCTGCTGGCTTTTTTCGGCTCGAAGTTCGTGCTGGAACTGATCCTGCATCGCGGCATCGACAGCTGATCAGCGGCAGGCGTCGATCGCGTCCGACAGGCGCTCTACCCCGATCACTTCCATCTCCCCAACGCGGCCTTTCTTCGGCGCGTTCGCCTTCGGCACGATGGCGCGCTTGAAGCCGTGGGTCGCCGCTTCTTTCAATCGTTCTTCGCCATTGGGTATCGGACGAATTTCGCCGGAAAGTCCCACTTCGCCGAAGGTGACGGTCTGATCAGGCAAAGGCCGATCGCGCAGTGATGACAGCACCGCCAGCAGCACCGGCAGATCGGCGGCCGTTTCCTGCACGCGAATGCCGCCAACCACGTTGACGAACACATCCTGATCGTACGCCGCGACGCCGCCGTGGCGATGCAACACGGCCAGCAGCATGGCCAGTCGATTCTGATCCAGACCCAGCGCCACGCGACGCGGATTGCCCAGCGACGACTGATCGACCAAAGCCTGCACCTCGACCAGCAGCGGCCGCGAGCCTTCGCGCGTGACCATCACGGCACTGCCGGAGGTCGGCCCGGTATGTGCGGAAAGGAAGATGGCCGACGGATTGGGCACCTCGCGCAGGCCCTTGTCCGACATCGCGAACACGCCCAGCTCGTTGACCGCGCCGAAGCGGTTCTTGAACGCGCGCAGGATGCGGAACCGGCTGCCCGATTCGCCCTCGAAATAAAGCACCGCATCGACCATGTGCTCGAGCACGCGCGGGCCGGCGATGCCGCCCTCCTTCGTCACATGGCCGACCAGAAACACCGAGGTACCGGTTTCCTTGGCAAAGCGGGTCAGCTTGGCCGCCGACTCGCGCACCTGACTCACCGAGCCGGGCGCGGCGGTCAACAGCTCGGTCCAGATGGTCTGGATCGAGTCGATCACCAGCACGCGCGGTCGGGTGGCGAGGGCCTGCTCCAGAATCCGCTCGATGCAGGTTTCCGCCAGCGCCTGCAGCGGCTCCAGCGGCAGGCCCAGACGCTGTGCGCGTGAAGCGACCTGCGACAGCGATTCCTCGCCGGTGACGTATACGCTGGAAAGCTGGGCGCCCAGCGTGCCCAAGACCTGCAGCAGCAGGGTGGATTTGCCAATGCCCGGATCACCGCCGATCAGCACCACCGAGCCCTGCACCAGGCCGCCGCCGAGCACGCGATCGAGCTCGCCGATGCCGGTATGCGTGCGCGCCTCTGTCGTCAATGCCAATTCGGTCAGCGGCGTGATGCGCGCGCTACCCGCGGCATTGCCGGCATAGCTGGAACGCTGCGCACCCACCGAGGCCTTGGCCACCGACGACGGCGTCAGCACGATCTCGCTCAGCGTGTTCCACACGCCGCACTCGATGCACTGACCCTGCCACTTGCTGTGCTCGCCGCCGCACTCGGTGCAGACATAGGCGGTTTTGGCTTTGGCCATCGGACTCTCGTTACGCGTTGCAATCAATGCGTGAGCTTAGCCTGCCGCGGTCGCAAATCGCGAGACGAATGAACCGAAGCAGCTGTCGGCCTTGATCGACTGGCAACGTGGCTAGTTTTCGTCTTCGACGACCAGCACGCGGCGCGTCATGCCGCATGTCAAATCGTAGGAGATCGTGCCCGCCTGGGCTGCAATGCGCTCGACCGGAAGCGACGGTCCCCATAGCGTGACGCGATCACCTACCCTGGCCTGCGGCGCACCGCGCAGATCCAGCGTGATCAGATCCATCGACACGCGTCCTATCAGCGGAACGGATTGCTCGCCAATCAAGACCGGTGTGCCTGCCGGCGCGCTGCGCGGGTAACCGTCACCGTATCCGACGGCGGCCACGCCGACATTCATGTCTTCGGGGCAAGT